>CAXTOD010000045.1:0-9593 GCA_964245705.1 uncultured Acetobacteraceae bacterium | reverse complement strand
ACGCGCTGCGCGAGAACCGCCGCCGCGTCGCCGCTGCCATGGGCGTCACCCCCGACCGGCTGCTCGGCATCACCCAGATCCACGGCGACGCCGTCGCCACCGTGGCCGAGCCGTGGCGGCCGGGTGAGGGCCCGCGCGCCGATGCCATGGTCACCGACCGCCCCGGCCTGGCGCTCGGCATCATCACCGCCGACTGCGCCCCGCGGCTGTTCGCCGACCGCGCGCGCGGCATCGTCGGCGCCGCCCATGCCGGCTGGCGCGGCGCCGCCGGCGGCATCCTGGACGCCGTGGTCGCGGCGATGCGCCGGCTGGGGGCGACGGAGGTCGTCGCCGCCGTCGGTCCCTGCATCGCGCAAGGCAGCTATGAGGTCGGGCCCGAGCTGCGGGACGCCGTGGTCACGGCGGGAACGGTTCCCGACCCGCACGGCTTCTTCCTTCCCGGCCGCGACGACCGGCTGCACTTCGACCTGTCCGGCTACTGTTTGGCGCGGCTGCGCGCCTGCGGCGTCGACACCGCCGCATCGCTCGGCTGCGACACACGCAGCGACGAGGCGCGGTTCTTCAGCCACCGGCGGCGCACGCTGTCCGGCGGCGGCCCGATCGGGCACCAGATCTCGGTGATCGTTTCCTGATGCGCCGCGTCCTCCTCGTCCTGCCCTTCCTGCTGCCGATGTCCGGCTGCGGCGACCTTCCCCAGCCCTTCGCCGAGAACCCGGGCGGGGACGCGCCGCGCCTGTCTGTCCCGCCGCCTAGCCGGCTCGACGTCCCGGTGCCGCACGACGCCCTGCTGGCCGACCGCGAGGCCCGGATCTGGAGCGACGCCCTGACCGTGTCCCTGCTGCAGAAGGAGGTGCCCGCCGTGGCGCAGCCGGTGCGTCGCGGCGACTGGCACCTGGAGGTGACGGCCCGCCTCCAAAATGACCAAGTGCTGCCGACCTACCGGATCGTCGGCCCGAGCGGCCGTGTGCAGGCGTCCGAGGACGGCACCCCGGTCCCGTCTGGCTCCTGGATCGGCGCCGACCCGGCGCTGCTGCGCGCCAACGCGGCGCTTGCCTCGACCGAGGTCAACGCCATGCTGAACGGCATCCAGGCCAGGGCGGCCGAGGCGGACCCGAACAGCCTGCTGAACCGGATCACCCGGATCTGGTTCACCGGCGTGTCCGGCGCGCCCGGCAACGGCGACGTCGAGCTGGCGCGGCAGATGGCGGTGCTGCTGCCGGACGAGCACGACACGCTGCGGACCGACGCCCAGCACGCCGACTACACCGTGTCCGGCCACGTTTCGGTGTCGCCGCCGGACCCGAAGGCCGGCAACATGCAGCACATCGAGATCACCTGGACCGTGACCAACGCCCGCGGCCACGAGGCCGGCAAGGCCACCCAGCTGCACGACGTGCCGGCGCACTCGCTGGACGGGTTCTGGGGCGACGTGGCCGTGGCGGCGGCCCAGGAAGCGGCCGGCGGGATCCACGAGGTGATCAGCAACAACGAGGGCAAGCCGCACCTCCATCCGCCACCCGCTTCCTGAACGACACGGCCGACGGCCAATCGGCGGTTGCGGCCCCTCGTCCGGGTGACAGGACGGGGAAACCGTTGCTAGAAGGCGGCCGTCCCGATCTTCCCGGCATTCCCCGCCGCGGGGCGTCAAGGTGGCGTCGGAGCCTGGTGTCATGAAGATCGTCGCCTGCAACAGCAACCGGCCGCTGGCCGAGGCGGTCGCCACCGTGCTGAACCTGCCCTTGTGCAAGGCGACGGTGCGGCGCTTCGCCGACATGGAGATCTTCGTCGAGATCCAGGAGAACGTCCGCGGCGAGGACGTGTTCGTGGTGCAGAGCACCTGCTACCCGACCAACGACAACCTGATGGAACTGCTGATCATGATCGACACGCTGCGCCGGGGCTCGGCGCGGCGGATCACGGCGGTCATCCCGTATTTCGGCTACGCGCGCCAGGACCGGAAGTCCGGCCCGCGCACGCCGATCAGCGCCAAGCTGGTGGCCAACCTGATCGTGGAGGCGGGCGCGCACCGCGTGCTGACGCTCGACCTCCATGCCGGGCAGATCCAGGGCTTCTTCGACATCCCCGTCGACAACCTGTTCGCCGCCCCCCTGTTCGCCCGCGACATCAAGGAGCGCTACGGCTCGCGCGACCTCATCATCGTATCGCCGGACGTGGGCGGCGTGGTGCGCGCGCGCCAGCTGGCCAAGCGGCTGAACGTCGACCTCGCCATCATCGACAAGCGGCGCGAGCGGGCCGGGGTGTCGGAGGTGATGAACGTGATCGGCGACGTCGGCGGCCGCTACTGCCTGCTGATCGACGACATCATCGACAGCGGCGGCACCTTCTGCAACGCCGCCGACGCCCTTATCGGCCGCGGCGCCTCCTCGGTCGGCGCCTACGTCACCCATGGCGTACTGACCGGCGGCGCCGTGTCGCGCGTGGCGTCCTCGCCGATCGAGATGATGACCACCACCGACAGCATCCTCGCCACCGAGGCGGTGCGGCTGGCACCCAACATGCGCCAGATCTCCATCGCCCAGCTGCTCGCCAACGCCATGCGCGCGGTGTCGGACGAGAGCTCCGTCAGCTCCCTGTTCGATTGAGGTTCCCCGCATGACGGCAATCCTGGCGCCCCGCCCGTTCTGGTACCTGCGCCACGGCGAGACCGACTGGAACGCGCGCGGCCTGAGCCAGGGCCGGTCCGACATCGCCCTGAACCAGACCGGCATCGAGCAGGCGCGGCGCGCGGCCGCAATCATGGTCGAGCACTGGCACGACCACGCGCCGATCGTGCGTGTGGTGTCCTCGCCGCTGATGCGCGCCTATCGCACCGCCGAGCTGGTGGTCGAGGCGCTGGCGGCGCGCGACGGGGTGACGCTGCCGCTGTCGATCGACCCGGAGCTGCAGGAGGTGTGCTTCGGCGTGCAGGAAGGCCAGCCGATGGGCGACTGGTACGACAGCTGGATCGCCGGCGACTACACCCCCGAGGGTGCCGAGCCGTTCGGCGAGCTGGTGGCGCGCGCGGTGGCCGCGGTGGACCGGGCGACCGCGGTGGAGGGCACCGCGCTGGTGGTCTGCCACGGCGCCATGTTCCGGGCGCTGCGCCACGCCATGGGCCTGCCCGCCAACGTGCGCCTGCCCAACGCGGCGCCGCTCTGGCTGACGCCCGGCGACCCGCCCGGACGCCCGTGGACGCTGGTCGAAGTGGGCAAGGCCGCCTGATGCCGGACGGCTCCTTCCTTGACGGTCCGCCGGGCGCCGCGCTGGTGCAGACGCTGGCCGCCATCGTCGGCCGCCTCCACGTCCTGACCGGCGCGGCCCGCACCCGCCGCTACCGCAGCGGCTACCGCACCGGCGGCGGCGCCGCGCTGGCGGTGGTGCGGCCCGGCAGCCTGCTGGAACAATGGCGGGTGGCGCAGGCCTGCGTGGCGGCGGGCCGGATCGTGCTGATGCAGGCGGCCAACACCGGCCTGACCGGCGGCTCCACCCCCGACGCCGGCGGCTACGACCGCGAGGTGGTGATCGTCAGCACGCTGCGCATGAACCGGATCCGGCTGCTTGGCGGCGGCCGGCAGGCGCTGTGCCATCCCGGCGCCACGCTGGACCGGCTGGAGCGGCTGCTGAAGCCGCTCGGCCGCGAGCCGCATTCGGTGATCGGCTCGTCCTGCATCGGCGCCTCCGTGATGGGCGGGGTAGCCAACAACTCCGGCGGCGCCCTGGTGCGGCGCGGCCCGGCCTACACCGAGATGGCGCTGTTCGGCCGCGTCGAGGCGGGGCGGCTGGTGCTGGTCGACCATCTCGGCATCCGGCTCGGCACCGATCCGGAGGAGGTGCTGCGCCGCCTGGACGACGACGCGTTCGGCGAGGACGACGTCGACTGGACCGCCGGGCGCGGCCACGACGACAACTACGCGTCCCACGTGCGCGACGTGGACTCGCCGCTGCCGGCGCGGTTCAACGCCGACCCGTCGCGCCTCTACGAGGCGTCGGGGAGTGCCGGCCGGCTGGTGCTGTTCGCGGTGCGGCTGGACACGTTTCCCGCAGAAGCGGACCCGACGGTGTTCTATGTCGGCACGAACGATCCCGACGTGCTGGAAACGCTGCGCCGGCGCGTCCTGCGCGAGCTGCCGGCGCTGCCGATCGCCGGCGAGTACATGCATCGCGACGTGTTCGACATCGCCGACCGCTACGGCAAGGACACGGTGATCGCGATCGAGCGCCTCGGCACCGCGCGCCTGCCCACCCTGTTCGCGCTCAAGGCCGGGCTCGACCGGCTGTCGCGCCGCGTGCCCCTGCTGCCGCGCAACCTCAGCGACCGGCTGCTGCAGGGAGCCGGCCGGCTGTTCCCCGACCACCTGCCGCCGCGCCTGCGCCGGTTCCGCGACCGCTACGCGCACCACCTGATGCTCAAGGTCGGCGGCGCGTCGGCCGCCGACGCCGAGGCGCTGCTCCGCGACGTGCTGGGCGGCGGCCGGGGCGACCTGTTCCGCTGCTCCGCCCTGGAAGCCTCCAGGGCGTTCCTGCACCGCTTCGCCGCCACCGGCGCCGCGGTGCGCTACCGCGCCCTGCATCCCCGCACGGTGGAGGACATCGTGGCGGTGGACGTGGCCCTGCCGCGCAACGCCCGCGACTGGTTCGAGCAGCTGCCGCCGGAGTTCGACGACCTCGTCTCGCACCGTCTATACTACGGCCACTTCCTGTGCCACGTGCTGCACCAGGACTACGTGGTGCGGAGGCACGTCGATCCGGTGGCGCTGGAAGCGCGGCTGCTGGCGCTGCTGGACGCACGCGGCGCGCGGGCGCCGGCCGAGCACAATGTTGGCCACCTGTATCACGCCCCGCCGGCGCTCGCCGCGCATTACCGGTCGCTCGACCCCTGCAACTGCCTCAACCCCGGCATCGGGCAGACCAGCAGGCTGCGCTGCTGGGGCGAGCCGGCCGGGGGCGAGCAAGCCAGGGGCGACCCGGCCGGGAGCTGAGCCGTCCGGCCTCAGTGCATGGCCTTCAGCAGGTCCGCGCAGGCGTCGTGGCAGGCTTGGCAGGCCTCGGCGCAGGCGGCGCAATGCGCGTGCATGCCGGCATGGCTGCCGCACACGTCGCCGCATTCGCGGCACGCGGCGAGGCAGGCGGCGAGCTGGGCGCGCACCACCACCTCGCTGAGCCCGCCGACGCGGGCGAGCACCGTCCCGGTGGCGGCGCAGATGGTGGCGCAGTCGAGGTCCAGGCGGATGCAGGCGCGCAGCTCGGCGACCATGTCCTCGGCCAGGCAGGCATCGGCACAGGCGCTGCACGCGGCGGCGCAATCGGCCAAGCTGCGGATGCAGGCAAGGATCGCCTCCAGCGCCTCGGGCGGCCGGGGATGGGTGCGCAGAACGGTAATCGCATGGTCCATGGGGGAGGTCCTCTGCCCGGGGTTGTCCGTCGGCAACGCGGGCCCCGATGGCCGGCTTGTGCTCACACGCAACTGTCAAGACGGACGTTGCGGTCCATCCCGCTCCCGCCTAGAAGACCACGCGCACGCCGGCACCCCTGGAGGCCGGCGCGGTAGTTGTTCAGGAGCAGTTCAGTGACCAATTTCACGACGATCGAGGCGTCGGTGCGCGCGAAGGCTGGTAAGGGGGCAGCGCGCGCAACGAGGCGGGACGGGCTGGTCCCGGCGGTAATTTACGGTGCCAAGCAGGATGCCAGCCTGATCGCGCTGGATCCCCGGGTGGTGCTGCGCGAGCTGGTGAAAACCGGCTGGCGCTCGCGCCTGTACGAGATCACCGCCGACGGCGCGCCGGTCCGCGCGCTGATGCGCGAGGTGCAGCTGCACCCGGTGACCGACCGGCCGATCCATGTCGACTTCCAGCGCCTGGCGCCGGGCGAGCAGATCAAGGTGGCGGTGCAGGTGGTGTTCACCGGGGAGGACACCTCGGTCGGCATCAAGCGCGGCGGCGTGCTGAACGTGGTCCGCCACACCATCGAGGTGTCGGTCGATCCCGATCACATCCCGGGCAGCTTCACCGTCGACCTGAGCGCGCTCGACATCAACGACAACGTGCGCTGGTCCGACATCACCGGCACGGAGAACGTGACCCCGGTGATCGCCGACCGCGACTTCGTGATCGCGACCGTGGCGGCTCCCACCGTGATCGCCGAGCCGGAGCCGGTCGCGGCCGCGGCGCCCGTGGCGGCGCCGGCCAAGGGCACCAAGGCGCCGGGGAAGCCGGCGGCGAAGCCTGCCGCGAAGAAGTAGGTCGGGCCCAGCCGGGCTGACGAACCGTGCTGCTCTGGGCCGGGCTCGGCAACCCCGAGCCCGGGATGCGGCGGCAGCGGCACAACATCGGCTACATGGCGATCGACGCGATCGCGCGCCGCCACGGCGTCACCCCGTGGCGCAGGCGGTTCCAGGGCGAGGTGGCGGAGGGCGAGCTCGCCGGTCGCCGGGTCCTGGCGCTGAAGCCGCTGACCTACATGAACGCGTCCGGGGACAGCGTGCAGGCGGCCGCCGCCTTCTTCAAGATCGCGGCGTCCGACATCACCGCCCTGCACGACGAGCTCGACCTCGCACCCGGCCGGGTGCGGGTGAAGAAGGGCGGCGGGGCGGCCGGGCATAATGGGCTGCGCTCGATGGACCGGATGCTGGGCACGCCGGACTATTGGCGGGTGCGGCTCGGCATCGGCCATCCCGGCTCCAAGGAGCGGGTGACCGGACACGTGCTGGGCGACTTCGCCAAGGTGGACGGGGACTGGCTTGGCGTGCTGCTCGACGCGGTGGCCGACGCGGCGCCGCTGCTGGCGGACGGGCAGCCGGACGCGTTCATGACGCGCGTGGCGCTGCTGGTTGGGAGTTGAGGATCGATGGGATTCAACTGCGGCATCGTCGGCCTGCCCAACGTCGGCAAGTCGACCCTGTTCAACGCGCTCACCGCCACCGCCGCGGCGCAGGCGGCGAACTACCCGTTCTGCACCATCGAGCCGAACATCGGCCGGGTGGCGGTGCCCGACCCGCGGCTCGGGGCACTGGCGGCGATCGGGAAGTCGCAGAAGATCGTGCCGACCAGCCTGGAGTTCGTCGACATCGCCGGCCTGGTGCGCGGCGCCTCCCGCGGCGAGGGCCTCGGCAACCAGTTCCTGGCCAACATCCGCGAGGTGGACGCCGTCATCCACGTGCTGCGCTGCTTCGCCGACGACGACGTCACCCACGTCGAGGGCTCCGTGGACCCGGTGCGCGACGCCGACACGGTGGAGACCGAGCTGATGCTGGCCGACATGGACAGTTTGGAGAAGCGGCTGCTGCCGCTCCAGAAGAAGGCGCGCAACAACGACCGCGACGCGCTGCAGCAGGTGGCGGTGATGGAGCCGCTGCTGGACGCGCTGCGCGCCGGGCGTCCGGCCCGCACCGCCATTCCTGCCGGCCAGGAGGAGGCGGTGCGCCGGCTGCAGCTGATGACAGCCAAGCCGGTGCTCTACGTGTGCAACGTCGAGGAAGCGGCCGCAGCCGCCGGCAACGCCTGGTCCGGCCGCGTCGCCGCCAAGGCGGAGGCCGAGGGGGCGGCGATGGTGGTGGTGTCTGCCGCCATCGAGGCCGAGGTGAGCCAGCTGCCCGAGGTGGACCGAACCGAGTTCCTCGAAGGGCTCGGCCTGTCCGACAGCGGGCTCGACCGGGTGATCGCCGCCGGCTACCGGCTGCTGGGGCTTGCGACCTACTTCACCGTGGGCCCGAAGGAAACGCGCGCCTGGACCATCACCGCCGGCACCCGGGCGCCGCAGGCGGCGGCGGTGATCCACAACGACTTCGAGCGCGGCTTCATCGCCTGCGAAACCATCAGCGCCGAGGACTATCTCGCCTTCAAGGGCGAGGCCGGCGCCAAGGAGGCGGGCCGGATGCGCGTCGAGGGCCGCGACTACGTGGTCCGCGACGGCGACGTGCTGCTGTTCCGCTTCAACGTGTGACGCGCGGGATTGCGGCGCGCGCAGCCCGTGTTCATGCGTCCCGCGCGCCGGTCCACTCCGCATAGACGGCCTGGCACAGGCGCGTCCATCCCGCGATGTTCCACGGGCAGCCGGGCCGGTCGGTGGCGAACCAGTCGATGAAGCCGACCACCAGCCCGTCATGGATGCGGCGGATGCTGAGCGGCACGTCGTCCCCGCCCGCCCTGCACACGAGGAACAGCAGGCTCGGCCCGAACCTGTTCACCGCCGCGGCGAGCCTCGTCAGCTCGGCCTTGTCCGGCAGCGGCCCGACGTAGCGGTAGACGAAGATCTTGTCCCCGTCCTCCAGATCCTCGGTCAGCTTGCGGGACAGGAAGCTCATCCGCTGGCACATCATCGCGTGCGCCTGCTGCTCGGGGACCGAGATGCGCTCCAGATGGGTGTGGTCGCAGAAGATGTCGTAGGTGGTGTCGACCATCGCCCAATCGGATGAGTTGGGCTTCGCCCTGAGTATCGTCGATCCGGGTGCGCCGATCCCGGCGAAGCCTGCCTCCAGCGCGCGCGTCAGGCTCGGCAGGCTGACGCCCGACCAGCGCAGCAGGCTCAACGGCTCGATCCCGCATTGGCGCTGGAAGAAGCCGAACTCGCAGCCGTAGACCGTGCTGTTGTTCGAGCCACCGCCGCCCAGGCTTTCGAACTGCGGCAGGATGCTCCCGATCGACAGGTCTTCCGCCTTCCCGCGACGTTTGGTGTCGCGTTCGGGCTTCGTGTCGTCCGAGACGGGTGCGCTGCCGAGCAGGATCTCCTCGGCGACGATGATCTTCTCCTTGATGCCGGCGAAGTCCGGAAACCGCTCCGAGATGTCCTTCAGCTGGCTGAGATACTGCGGGTAGTCGCCCTTGAGCTTGACGATCTGCGCCCTGGCGTCGAACAGATCCACCGTCATCCCCTGCGCGTCGGCACGTTCGACGATCAGCCTGTCCAGCTCGTCGAGGGGGATCTGCCGCGCGTCCGCGGCGAGGAAGCCGGACAGGTAGGCGAGATCGACCAGGGGCTGAGCCTCGTCCGGGAAGAGCCGCAGCATCTCCAGCAGCAGCGACTGCGCTTCGCCGGTGCGGCTCAGGTGGACCAGCGTCCTGGACTGCCCGACATAGCCCCACCAGTTGTCCGGGAACCGCTCGCGGATGAGCTCGAACCGTCTGAGCGCCTCCGTCCAGTTCCAGATGCTTTCGGCGAGCCCGGCGTAGTCGAGGAACAGGCCGGCCTCGTCGGGAAGGCGCTGCTGCCCTTCCTCCAGGACCCGTTCCGCGTCCTTGATCCGGTCCAGCTTCCGGAGGGCCGCGGCAATCCGGGCATAGGCCCACCAGTTGTCGGGGAACCGTTCCTTGACGACGGTGAAGCGGCGGATCGCCTCCGGCCAGTCCGCACGGGCTTCCGCGATGGCCCCGTGGTCGATGAACAATGCCTGCTCCCCGGGCACCTGTTGCTGGCCCTGCTCCAGGATGCCGTCGGCCTCGTCGAGCCGGCCCAGTTCGCGCAGGGCGGCGGCGATGCGGGCATAGGCCCACCAGTCCTCGGGGAACCGCTCCGTCACGACGGTGAAGCGGCGGATCGTCTCTGCCCAGTCCCCGCGCATCTCGGCGACGGTGCCGTAGTCGATGAACAGCGCCCGCTCC
>CAXTOD010000044.1:0-13254 GCA_964245705.1 uncultured Acetobacteraceae bacterium | reverse complement strand
TCGAAGATCACCTCGTCCATGCGGCTGCCGGTGTCGATCAGCGCGGTGGCGATGATGGTCAGCGAGCCGCCTTCCTCGATGTTGCGCGCGGCGCCGAAGAAGCGCTTCGGCCGCTGCAGCGCGTTGGCGTCGACGCCGCCGGTCAGCACCTTGCCCGAGGACGGCACCACGGTGTTGTAGGCGCGCGCCAGGCGGGTGATGGAGTCCAGCAGGATCACCACGTCGCGCTTGTGCTCGACCAGCCGCTTGGCCTTCTCGAGCACCATCTCGGTCACCTGCACGTGGCGGGTCGCCGGCTCGTCGAAGGTCGACGAGACGACCTCGCCCTTGACCGAGCGTGCCATGTCGGTGACTTCCTCGGGACGCTCGTCGATCAGCAGGACGATCAGGAACACGTTCGGGTGGTTGGTCGAGATCGCCGTAGCGATGCTCTGCAGCATCACCGTCTTGCCGGTGCGCGGCGGCGCCACGATCAGCGCGCGCTGCCCCATGCCGATCGGCGACACCAGGTCGATCACCCGCGGCGTGAAGTCGCGGCTCTGGCCCTTGGCCGGGACCGGTGCGCTCTCGTTCTCCATCTTCAGGCGGCGGTCGGGGTAGAGCGGGGTCAGGTTGTCGAAGTTGATCCGGTGCCGGACCGCTTCCGGCGGCTCGAAGTTGATGGTGTTGAGCTTGAGCAGGGCGAAGTAGCGCTCGCCGTCGCGCGGGGCCCGGATCTGGCCCTCGACGGTGTCGCCGGTGCGCAGGCCGTAGCGCCGCACCTGGCTCGGTGACACGTAGATGTCGTCGGGCCCGGGCAGGAAATTCGCCTCCGGCGAGCGCAGGTAGCCGAACCCGTCGGACAGGATCTCCAGCGTGCCCTCGCCGTGGATCGCCTGGTCGTTCTCGGCCAGGTTCTTGAGGATGGCGAACATCATGTCCTGCTTGCGCAGGGAGGACGCGTTCTCGATCTGCAGCGATTCCGCGTAGGACAGCAGGTCGGAGGGTGTCTTTGCCTTGAGTTCGGCGAGGTGCATGGGACGCCTCGAATGCGGTCGTTCGTGCGGAAGGGGGAGGAACGATCGGCAGGACGCCGACGGTCGATGCTGACGAGGGATGACCCCGTGCCTGTTCGATCGAACACCGTTCCGAGTGAGGGATCCCGTGCAGGCAGGAGGTGCCGAGGGACGACGACGAGATAGGTGCGATGACCCTGGGTTGTCAAGAAGAGGCAGGACCGGCCGAGGGTCCCGGCCCCGCGGCGTGGCAGGGCGTGCCGTCCAGAATCGGAGACTGGCTGCCGTGTCCGGAGGACGTCAGCGGTTGCTGAGCCAGCCCTTGCGCCAGAACCAGATCATCGGCGCCAGGATCGTCAGGGCCATCAGGCCAAGCGCATACCAGTAGCCGAAGCTCCAGTTCAGCTCCGGGATGTTCTTGAAGTTCATCCCGTAGATGCTGGCGATCAGGGTGGGCGGGATGCCGACGATGCTGACCACGGTCAGGATCTTGATGCCGTTGTTCTGCTCGATGTTGATGAAGCCGAGCGTCGCGTCGAGCAGGAACTGCACCTTGGTGTTCAGCTGGCCGTCGTAGTCGTTCAGCGAGGCGATGTCGCGGACCAGCAGCGCCAGCTGCGCCGAGAACCGCTCCCGGTCCACGCAAGGATGGTGCTCGCCGAGATAGACGATCACCCGTTGCAGCCCGAGCAGGCTGTCACGTATCCCCGATACCAGGTCCGCCGTGCTGCCGACTTGCACCAGCAGGCCGCGTAGCTTGCGGTCGATGTTGTTGCCGCTGCCGTCCTGCGCCTGGAACACCCGCTTGGAGATGCCGTCGAGGTCGTGGCCGCAGGTTTCCAGCAGGTCGGCGATCCGGTCGATGATCGCTTCCAGCAGGAGCAGCATGATGTCGCTGCTGGCCTGCGACAGGGCGCTTCTCGCCACCCGCTCGCCCACGGTCTCGAACACAGTGTAGTCGGCGTAGCGGATGGTGACGAGCCGGTCGCGGCTCAGCACGAAGCCGACGGGAGCCGAGAAGGACGTTTCGCCGATCCGGCGCACCAGCGGCGTGGACAGGTAGAAGTTGTCCCCTTCCGTGTAGACACGCGAGGAGCTTTCGATCTCCTCGATTTCCGCCCGGGTCGGCATGCGCAGGCCTGTCAGCCGCTGCGCCAGCAGGCGTTCCTCCTCGGTCGGGTTCAGCAGGTCGAACCAGGCGATCCCTGCGGTCTCGGTGTCCGCCGAGGCGGCAGATGGTGCCTGGCCGGACGGGTGCGAAACGAACATGGGCGCTCCTGCAAGAGATCGGCCGTGATGAGCAGGGGCGACCGGACCTGTCAAACGGCGACCGGGCGGCCGCCCGATGCCGCACCGGTGCGTCCGGCCGTCCGGGCTGCGCAACCGTTGCTCCCGTCGGGACTTAGTCCCTGCGCTGGAGGTGTGTGAGATGGATCCTGTGACCGGCTTTCCGGCGTCCGCGGACGCCGCCCCTGCCCTGGCCAGCCCCGGCCTGCCGGTGTCGCACGTTCCGGATCCGGCAGCGCTTCCGGCGCTGGTCGATCCCGGGGAGCGGCGCGGCGACATGCTGTACCGCCGCTTCGGCCGCAGCGACGAGATGGTCTCCGCCATCGGCATGGGCGGCTTCCATCTCGGCAAGAACGCCGTCAGCGACGGCGAGGCGGTGCGCCTGGTGCACGAGGCGGTCGATCGCGGCATCACCTTCATCGACAACTGCTGGGACTACAACGAGGGCCGGTCCGAACTGCGCGTCGGCGTGGCGCTGGACCAGGGCGGCTACCGCGACCGCGTGTTCCTGATGTCCAAGATGGACGGGCGCACCAAGCAGGAGGCCGCCCGCCAGATCGACACCTCGCTCAAGCGGATGCGCACCGACCGGATCGACCTGGTGCAGCACCACGAGGTCCTGCGCTACGACGATCCGGACCGCATCTTCGCCGAGGGTGGCGCGATGGAGGCCTTTGTCGAGGCCAAGGCGGCCGGCAAGCTGCGCCATATCGGCTTCACCGGCCACAAGGACCCGCGCATCCACCTGCAGATGCTGGCGGTGGCCGCCGAGCGCGGGTTCCGGTTCGACGCGGTGCAGATGCCGCTCAACGTGATGGACGCGCATTTCCGCAGCTTCGCCCACCTCGTGCTGCCCTATCTGGTCGAGCAGGGCATAGCCGTGCTGGGCATGAAGACGTTTGCCGACAGCGTGCTGCTCAAGAGCGGCGCTCCGATCACGCCGGTCGAATACCTGCACTATTCCCTCAACCTGCCGACCTCGGTGGTGATCACCGGGATGGAAACCCAGCGCGACCTCGACCAGGCCTTTGAGGCGGTGCGCACCTTCCAGCCGATGGACCGGGCAAAGGTCGCGGACCTGCTGGATCGCAGCCGTCCCCATGCCCTGGAGGGCAGGTACGAGCTGTTCAAGACCAGCGCCACCTTCGACGGCACTGCCAAGAATCCGCAGTGGTTGGGCGACGATGTCGAGGCGGTCAGCAGGCTGGCGCCAGTGATGGAATGACGGCCGGCTGGGACGCTGATCGGGGTTATTAAGTCGCCCGTCCGGTGCGGGCGCTGTCGGGGATCCTATACCCGTCCATAGCCGAAGCTGGTCTTCGGGACCGGCCTCAACCCCTCGATCCGGCTTTCGGGCGAGGTGTCCGGGCCGTTCTGCGGCGTGGCCGGAAGCAGCACGCCGTTCGACAACAGGACGTAGCGCGAGATCTGGCTGTTTGGCAGGTTGTGCAGAACCAGGAGCGGCACCGAGCCGGGGCCGGGGGACGGGGTGAGGGTCCAGCGGTCGCTCCAGGTCAGCTGGCGCTCGTTGACGTCGCCGAACACCGGTTGCGTGTCGATTGCCTGGATGTCGTAGCCGCCCTGGGTGTCGCCCGGGTTGCCGTGCAGGACCAGGGTGATGAAGGTAGGCGAGATCCCGTCCGTCTGCGGTTGCCGCCCCTGCCACTCGCCGAATATCGGACCACCCTGTTCGGCGCATCCGGCGAGCCCCAATGCCAGGACGATCGTCGGCAGGTGGAACCCGGATTGCTGATGCGTGGCCATAGCTCGTTCTCCTCGGCCCTGCGCCGCCCCGCCCGGAACGCGCGTGGCGGGAGAAGGATGCAGGAGGACATGCAGGACGGGGCTCGGGCCGGGCCTGTGATGCCGCCGCCGATGGCTAGCCCGTGGCTGCGCCGGGAACCGGTGCGCTTTTCAGCAGCCGGATGTAGCGCGAGGTCAGCAGGACGACCGCGCTGGTGACGATCGCGCCCGAGCCGATCACCAGCGAGCTCCGCGGCCCGACCAGGTGGGCGATCGGGCCACACAGGGCGAAGCCGATCGGACCCAGGCCCTGCGACACCACGCTGAACATGGCGTTGACCCGGGACAGCACGTCGGTCGGGATCCGCTCCTGGATCGTGGTCTGCACGGTCACGTTCAGGACCGCCAGCGAGGCGCCGAAGACGGCGCTGCCGACTGCCACCGGAAGGACCGGCGCATGGAACGCCAGCAGGACGAGCGGCGTCGCCAGCAGGGCGGCCGCGAGCTCGAAGGCGATGAGCGGGCGGAGGAAGCGGAGGCGGAGGATCAGCAGGCCGCCGACCATGCCGCCGACGCCGGTGGCGGAGGCGATCAGGCCCCACAGCCTGGCGCCGTTCGGCAGGGATGCGAACAGGACCGGCCCGAGGACGAAGAAGGGCGCGAAGGCGACGAGGTTCAGCAGCCCGTACTGCGCCGTGATGAGCTGGAGCCAGCGGTGCTGGCGGAACTCCTTCCATCCGAGCCTCAGGTCGGTGACGAACGAGGCCGACGGCGCGGGCTCGTGCGCGGGGATGCGCATCAGTGACAGGCAGGTGGCGCTGAGGGCGTAGGACAGCGCGTCCACCCCGATCGCCACCGGTGCCTTGCCGGATGCGACCAGCAGGCCGCCGAGCGACGGGCCCAGGACGGCCGACAGCGAGCCCGTGATGCTGAGGATGCTGTTCGCCTCCTTGAGATGGTCGGGCCCGGCGACCTGCGGGATCAGGCCGCCTTCCGCAGGGGCGTAGAAGGCGTTGCCGACCCCGACGCAGGCGGCGATCACCAGCAGGGCCGCGAGAGGCGGGTGGCCGATTGCCAGAAGCGTCGCCAGTACCAGCTGGCTGACGCAGCGCAGGATGTCCGAGCCCATCATCAGCCGGCGCCTCGGCCACCGGTCGCCGATCACGCCGCCGGCCAGCATCAGGACCACCGTCGGCGCCGTCTGCGCCGCCAGGACAAGCCCGATGGTGGTGGCGGAATACTTCAAGGTGAGCAGGGCGAAGGTGAGCGCCACCGGCACCACAGCCGAGCCGAGGGTCGAGGCCGTGGTCGCGGTGAAGAACAGGGCGAAGTTGCGCTGGCCGAGAAGCGCCCGGAAGCTGCCGTACAGGGAGTTCGGAAGGCTCGGGGCGGCCGGATGGGTGGAGTGCTGTGTCATGCTGGCGATCCCAGTCCGGTGATGCTTGAGCGAATGGCACTCCGCCGCCGGATCGAACGAGATGGGGCGGCGCGCCGGGCGCCCGGGACATGCGGAAGGCCGGCCGGATGCGCGCGACCGGCCTCGGGCCCAGGCGGTCGAGCTGCAAGCCGTCGTGCCGGGTCGAGTGCATGCCGCCGCTCCCGGGCGCCAGGATGATCAGGCAAGCAGGAAGGCGATCAACATGCGAGGCCTCCGCGGCACTCCGAACCGACAGGGAGCGCCGGCCCAGGTTGGTTAGCTTGATCGGGCGGCGTTGTCCCGACAAACCCGACGCCGGAGCCGCAATAACCGGTGGAGCGGGCAGGCTCGTGGCCGGATGCGGTCCCGACCGGCAGATCCGGCGAGGTTCCGCGTGCGGCCGGGAACCCGATCCGGTGCGTGTTGTTCTCGTCCGCGCCCGTCCGGGAGCGTTGCGGGCATGCCTGTCGTGACCGGCGGCGCGTCCATCGTCACCTTCACGGTCGTGCTGGCCGCGACCGCCGGCGTCATCGTGCGGCCCTGGCGGCTGCCGGAAGGGGCGTGGGCAATCGGAGGCGCTGTGCTTCTGGTGCTACTGGGGCTGCTGCCGTGGTCGGCGGCGCTGGCCGCGGTCGGCCGGGGCACCGACGTCTACCTGTTCCTGCTCGGCATGATGCTGCTGTCGGAGGCGGCGCGTCGGGAAGACCTGTTCGGCTGGCTGGCCGCATTCGCCGTGCGTGGCGCCCGCGGATCGGCGCGCCGGCTGTTCGTGCTTGTCTACGCGGTCGGCACGGTCGTGACGGTGTTCCTGTCGAACGACGCCGCCGCGGTGGTGCTGACGCCGGCCGTGCTCGCCGCCGCGCGGGCTGCCGGGGCGGAGCCGCTGCCCTACCTGTTCGCCTGTGCCTTCGTCGCGAACGCCGCCTCGTTCGTGCTGCCGATCTCCAACCCGGCGAACCTGGTGCTCTACGGCAACCACGTGCCGCCGCTGTCCGCCTGGCTCGGCCGGTTCCTGCTGCCGGCGGCGCTGTCGGTGGCGGCCACCCTGCTGGCGCTGGTGCTGGTCGAGCGGCGCTGCCTGTCGGGCCGGATCGAGGCCGGCATCCCGCAGCCGCGGCTCGCGTCCGGCGGCCGGACCGCGCTGGCCGGGCTGATCCTCACGGCGCTGGTGCTGCTGGGCGCTTCCGCCGCAGGGGTGGCACTCGGCCTGCCGACCTGCCTGTGCGGGCTGGGCACGGTTGCCGTGGTGCTGCTGGCCAGGCGCGAGGCGCCCTGGCGGCTTGCGCGAGGCATCTCGTGGACGGTGCTGCCGCTGGTCGCGGGCCTGTTCGTGCTGGTGTCCGGCCTGGACCGGACGGGAGCGCTGCCGGCACTTGCCAACACGCTGCACCGCGCGGCGCAGGCCGGAACCGGGCCCACCGCCTGGGCCTGCGGCATCGGGCTGGCGCTGCTCTGCAACCTGACCAACAACCTGCCGGCGGGACTGGTCGCTGCCCAGGCGGCGATCCAGGGCCAGCTGCCGAGGCCGGTGGTCGACGCGCTGCTGGTCGGGGTCGACCTCGGTCCGAACCTGTCGATCACCGGGTCGCTGGCCACCATCCTGTGGCTGGCGGCGCTGCGTCGGGATGGGCTCGACGTCTCGTTTGGGCACTTCCTGGCCCGCGGCCTGCTGGTGATGCCGCCGGCCCTGCTGCCGGCACTCGCGGCACTGCTGCTGCGTTGAGGCGAAACGGCGTCCCGTCGCCACGCGGTCGGTGGGCGACGCGATGGCAGCCTCCTGCTCCCGATACGTGACCTCCGCAGCCCCCTGCGCTAGAACCCCCCGTCCCGGAAGGTGTCCAGCCGTGAATCCGCAGTCCCAGACCGTCCTGCCGGCGTCAGCGCCGGACGCCGACCCATCGCCGGTTTCCGTGCGCCTCGCCGCACGGGCCGAGGTCGACCGTGCGGACGCGCTCCGTCCCAACACCCTGCGCACTGGTCCGGACGAGCGCGGCCGCTTCGGCATCTTCGGCGGCCGCTTCGTGGCCGAGACGCTGATGCCGCTGATCCTGGAGCTCGACGAGGCGTATGAGGCGGCCAAGGCCGATCCCGCCTTCCGGCAGGAGCTCGACTTCTACCTCAAGGACTATGTCGGCCGTCCCAGCCCGCTCTGGCATGCCAAGCGCCTCAGCGACGAGCTCGGCGGCGCGCAGGTCTACCTCAAGCGCGAGGAGCTGAACCACACCGGCTCGCACAAGCTCAACAACGTCATGGGCCAGATCCTGCTGGCCAGGCGGATGGGCCGCACCCGGATCATTGCCGAGACCGGTGCCGGCCAGCACGGGGTGGCGACGGCGACCGTGTGCGCCCTGTTCGGCCTGAAGTGCGTGATCTACATGGGCGCCACCGACGTCGAGCGGCAGAAGCCCAACGTGTTCCGCATGCGCCTGCTGGGTGCCGAGGTGCATGCCGTCAGCACCGGCGCCGGCACGCTGAAGGACTCCATGAACGAGGCGATGCGCGACTGGGTCGCCAACGTCCGCGACACCTACTACCTGATCGGCACCGTTGCCGGTCCGCATCCCTATCCGGCGATGGTGCGCGACTTCCAGTGCGTGATCGGCGACGAGGCGCGCGTGCAGATGCAGGAGGCCACGGGCCGGCTGCCGGACGTGGTGGTGGCCGCGGTCGGCGGCGGCTCCAACGCCATGGGCATCTTCCATCCCTTTCTCGACGATCCGGAGGTGCAGCTGGTCGGGGTCGAGGCGGCCGGACGCGGCCTCGACAGCGGCGAGCAGGCCGCCAGCATCAGCCGCGGCCGTCCCGGCGTGCTGCACGGCAACCGCACCTACCTGCTGCAGGACGAGCACGGGCAGATCACCGAGGCGCACTCGATCAGCGCCGGGCTGGATTATCCCGGCATCGGCCCGGAACACGCCTGGCTGCACGACATCGGCCGCGCGCAGTATGTTGGCATCACCGACGACGAGGCGCTGGCCGCGTTCCAGCTTTGCACCCGCACCGAGGGCATCATCCCGGCGCTCGAATGCGCCCACGCCCTGGCCCACGTCGCCAGGATTGCGCCCGCCATGGGCCCCGACCAGATCATCCTGATGAACCTGTCCGGACGCGGCGACAAGGACATCTTCACCGTCGCGGAGCACCTGGGGGTTTCCCTGTGAGCCGGATCGCGGCCCGGTTCGCCGCCCTGCGGGCCGAGAACCGCGGCGCGCTGATCCCGTTCCTCGAGGCCGGCGACCCGGACCTCGCCACCGCCGAGGCGATCCTGCGCGGCATGCCGGCCGCGGGCGCCGACCTGATCGAGATCGGCGTCCCCTTCACCGATCCGATGGCGGACGGGCCGATCATCCAGGCGGCATCCAGGCGCGGCCTGGCCGCGGGCGCGACCCTCGGCCGCACCCTGGAGATGGTCGCCCGGTTTCGTGCCGCCGATGCCGACACGCCGGTGGTGCTGATGGGCTACCTCAACCCGATCGACAGCTATGGGCCGGCCCGGTTCTGCGCCGACGCGGCGGCGGCGGGCGTGGACGGGCTGATCGTGGTCGACCTGCCGTCCGAGGAGGCCGACCTGCTGGAAGCCGACGCCCACACGCACGGCCTCGACATCATCCGGCTGGTGGCGCCGACCACCGCCGATGCCCGGCTGCCGCTGGTGCTCCATGGCAGCTCCGGCTTCATCTACTACGTCAGCATCACCGGCGTGACCGGCACCCGCTCCGCCTCCGACGCGGACCTGGCTGCGGCGCTGCCGCGCCTGCGCGCGGTGACCGGGCTGCCGGTGGCGATCGGCTTCGGCATACGCACCCCGGCCCAGGCGGCGTCGGCGGTGCGGATCGCGGACGGCGCGGTGGTGGCGTCGTCGCTGATCGAGACCCTGGCCCGCAGCCTGGACCCGCAGGGCCGCGCCGGGCCGGACACGGTGCGCCTGGTGCTGGACCAGGTCAGGGCGCTGGCGGAGGGAGTGCGCGCCGCGCGGCGCGCGATGGAGATCGTGGCATGAGCTGGCTGACCACCTATGTGCGTCCCAAGGTCCGCAACCTGCTCGGCAAGCGCGACGTGCCGGACAACCTGTGGACCCAGTGCGAGTCCTGCAACCAGATGATCTTCTCCCGCGAGCTGGAGAAGGCGCTCAACGTGTGCCCGCATTGCGGCCACCACATGCGGGCGCGCGTGGCCGACCGTCTGGCCTGGACCTTTGACAACGGCGAGTGCACCCGGATCGAGCTGCCGCGCGCGCCGTCCGATCCGCTCGGGTTCCGCGACCAGAAGCGCTACGTCGACCGGATCAAGGAGCAGCGCGCGAAGTCGCAGCTCGACGAGGCGCTGGTGGTGGCGCACGGCACCATCGGCGGGGTCAAGGCCGTGGTTGCGGTGATGGCATACGAGTTCATGGCCGGCACCATGGGTGCCGCCCTCGGCGAGGGCTTCGTCGCCGCCGCCCGCCTGGCGGTGCTGCAGCAGGCGCCGCTGATCGTGTTCACCGCGTCCGGCGGCGCCCGCATGCAAGAGGGCATGATCAGCCTGATGCAGATGCCGCGCACCACGGTTGCCGTACAGATGGTGAAGGATGCCGGCCTGCCCTACGTGGTGGTGATGACCAACCCCACCACCGGCGGGGTCACCGCGTCCTTTGCCATGCTGGGCGACATCCAGATCGCCGAGCCCAACGCGCTGATCGGGTTCGCCGGGCCGCGGGTGATCGAGCAGACGGTGCGCGAAACGCTGCCGGACGGGTTCCAGCGCTCTGAGTTCCTGCACGAGCACGGCATGCTCGACATGGTGGTCAAGCGCGGCGACCTGCGCGACACCCTTGGCCGCCTGCTGCTGCTGCTCAGCGTCAAGGACGCCTTCGCCCACGCCGCCTGAGCGGGCGGACCCGTTCCCCGTCGTGACCTCAGCCGTTCTGCCCCCCTTGTCGCCCGAGTTCAGCGGCCGCAGCGGCGTCGTACTGGAGCGGCTGCATCGACTCTACCCGGTGCTGATCGACCTCAGCCTCGGGCGGCTGGAGGTCCTGCTGGAGAAGCTCGGCCATCCGGAGCGGCGCCTGCCGCCGGTGATCCACGTTGCCGGCACCAACGGCAAGGGCAGCACCTGCGCCAACCTCCGGGCGATCGCCGAGGCGGCGGGACTTGCGGTGCACGCGACCACCAGCCCGCATCTCATGTCCGTGACCGAGCGGTTCCGGGTCGCCGGGCGCCTGGTGGACGAGGCGACGCTGATCGCGACGCTGGAGCGCATCGAGGCGGTCAACGCTGGCGCGCCGATCACCGTGTTCGAGGTGCTGACGGCCTGTGCCTTTCTCCTGTTCGCCGGGACGCCCGCCGACCTCGCGGTCATCGAGGTGGGACTCGGCGGCCGGTTCGATGCCACCAACGTGCTGCAGGCGCCGGCCGCCTGCGCCATCGCCGCCCTGTCGATGGACCACGAGGCGTTCCTCGGCAACACGCTGGCGGCGATCGCGGGCGAGAAGGCCGGCATCGTCAAGCCCGGTCGTCCGGTCGTCACCGGGCGCCAACCCGCGGAGGCGCTGGCCGTGATCGAGGCCGAGGCCGGCCGCCGAGGCGCGCCGCTGCTGCTGCGCGACCGCGACTGGCATCTCGAGGCTGGACCGGAGGGTCTGCGCTACCGGGATGCCGCCGGTGTCCTCGACCTGCCGTGCCCCGGCCTGCTCGGGCCGCACCAGCGCGACAACGCCGGGCTTGCGGTTGCCGCCCTGCGCGCCGCAGGCCTTGGGCTGCCGGATGCCGCCTATGCCGGGATCGCCCGCACCCGTTGGCCGGCGCGCCTGCAGCGCCTTCACGGCCGCCTCGCCGGAACCTTGCCGCCGGGGTGGGAGCTGTGGCTCGACGGCGGCCACAACCCCGGCGCCGGCCTGGCCCTGGCCGGCGTCCTGGACGACTGGACCGATCGTCCGGTCCACCTCGTGGTGGGCATGAAGCAGAGCAAGGACCCGGCCGGCTTCCTCCGGCCCCTGCTGCCCCTGGCCACCACCGTCTGGGCGGTCGCCGAGCCCGGCCAGCATCTCGCCCTGCCGGTGGAGACGATCGTCGCCGCCTCGCACGGACGCGCCCGCCCGGGCCCGACGGTGGCGGAGGTGCTGCCCCGCCTGGCCGAACCCGATGCTCCGCCCGGACGGGTGCTGGTCTGCGGCAGCCTCTACCTTGCCGGCGAGGTGCTCAAGGCGGATGGCTGGACGCCTGGCTGAAGCACCGGTTGCGTTTCCTTGCGCCGAGGTCTTTGCTTGATGGACGACGACCGGCGGAGCCTTTGATGCGCAAGGTGATCTTCGACACCGACCCCGGGGTGGACGATGCAATGGCGCTCTGCCTGCTGGTCCGCAGTCCTCAGCTCGAGCTGCTCGGCGTGTCCACCGTGCACGGCAACGCCGACATCGATACCGTGACCCGCAACGCGCTGTTCCTGAAGGACCGGCTCGGCTTTGGCGCCCCGGTGGCGCAGGGTTCCGGAGTGACCTTGACCCATAGGCAGGGCGAGCCTGCCCGGCACGTGCACGGACAGAACGGGCTGGGCGACATCGACGTTCCGGACCAGGCCGATGCCGTGCTGGACGGGCGGCGCGGCCATCGCATGATGATCGACCTAGTCCGCGAGAACCCGCACGAGGTGACGATCATCGCCGTCGGCCCGCTGACCAACCTGGCCCGCGCCCTGGACAAGGACCCGGAGATCGCGCGGCTGGCGCAGGGGGTGGTGGTGATGGGCGGCGCGTTCGGCAGCCACGGCCATACCGGCAACGTGTCTCCGGTCGCCGAGGCCAACATCGCCAACGATCCCGAGGCGGCGGACAGGGTGTTCACCGCACCCTGGCCGGTGACGGTGATCGGCCTCGACGTGACGCAGCAGGTGGTGATGGATGGTGCCTACCTGGACCGCCTGCGCCGCGACGGCGGCGAGGACGGGCGGTTCCTGCACGAGGTGTCGCGCGGCTACCATGCCTTCCACCAGCGCTCGCGCCGGCTGGACGGCATCTTCGCCCATGACTGCCTGGCCGTGGTCTACGCGCTGCGGCCGGACCTGTTCACCTTGCGACGCGGGCCGGTGCGTGTGGTGTGCGGCGGCCTGGCCGCCGGCCAGACCATCCAGAAGCCGAAGGACTCGCCGTTCCCGCTGGGCGCATGGGACGCGCATTCGGCGCAGGCGGTGGCGGTCGACGTGGATGCCGAGGCGGTGCTGGCGTTCGTCGCCGGCAGCTTCGCCGCCCGCTAGACCGCAACCGGTTCACGTTCGTTCACCGGTCACGGTCCAGCTCTTTGTTTCGACGAGCATCTTCACCGATCAGGTGACCACACCTGATCCGGTGATGCTCTAGCGCCTGCCGCCCGGACTGGCGTTCGGGACGCCGGTCAGCAGGTAGCAGGCGCAACCTGCGCTGCGCGACGCGTCCGGGTCCGGCTCGATCAGGGAGGCCACGGCGATCCGGCGCAGCCGCAGCACGGCCAGGTTTGCGGGCCCGTCCAGGATCACGTCGAAATCCTCCGCCACCACCGACAGCCAGTACTGGACGCCCTGCCGTTCGGTCAGGATGACCGGATCCTGCGCGCTGACCGTCAGCCCGTTTTCCAGCGCGGTCGCCGCGTCGGCACCGTTGGTGACGTGGTACAGGTAGGAGTCGTTGCGGTCGGTCGGACGAAGGTTGCGCGGGTCGACCTGCTGCAGAAGCACGGCGTGCGGATCCAGATGGTAGGGACCGGAAGCCTCCGGCTCCCGCGGCGGAGCGGGCTCCGCGATCGGCGGCGCCCCGGGTTCCGGTTCGGGCTCGGGTGGCACTGTCGCCGCCGTGGGCATGTCGGG
>CAXTOD010000043.1:2614-13894 GCA_964245705.1 uncultured Acetobacteraceae bacterium | reverse complement strand
CGCCCCGGTGACGCCGAGGCCCGGTAGCGCCCGCAGCGCCGCCGGCGGCAGGTCGTCCTGCCACAGGATCGCGGTGAAGCGGTCCCACCGCGCCGACGCGGCCTGACCCGGGCGAGCCGCACACAACAGCGCCGGGACGGCCAGACAGGCGGACCGGAGCAGCCGGACCGCCTGTGACCCGCCCGACCTCCCGCCGCGGTTCAGGATCGCCTGCGCCATCGCAGCAGGCCGAGCCCGAACAGGCCGACGCCGAGCAGCGCCACCGAATCCGGCTCGGGCACCGCGACCGCCAGGACCGGCGTGACGACCGCATACAGCTCCGCCGTCACCGTCGCGGCTCCGCCCACCTGGAACTGCGTCGTCACGTCCCGGCCGTGGTCGAGCGAGAGCCCTTGCAGCGACAGGATGTAGGCGATGCCGCCGGCGCTGAAGGCATCCGCCGCGCCGCCTGTCACGCCGACGGCTTCCGTGTCGAGGAACGGGATGCCGTCTGCGCCGGGCACCGAGCGGATCGCGAAGTCGAGGCTGAGAGCCTCGACCTGCAGAACCGCGCTCCCCGGCATCGTCAGGGCGAGGTCGATCCCGAGCACCGCGGACTCCAGCCCGGTTCCGGCCAGGATCGTGCCGCCGGAATAGGTGAGGCGGCCGATGTCGAACGGCTGTCCGACGCCGACCCCGCCAAATCCCGGCGTCGCCTCTGCATCGCTGCCGGCACCGTCGAAGGCGAGCATGGCGGGCGTGAACACGGGCAGCCCGAACCGGAGCGACGCGGCACCGCCCGTCGCCGCGTCGGCATCGACGCCGAACGCCAGCGGGAACGGGTTGCCGGGGGCGCCGGCATAGGCGTCCCAGGACCCGGTGGCGCTGCCGGAGAACAGGATGGCGTCTGCCCGAGCAAGGCTGGGGCTGCCGCACGTGCCGAGCAGGAAACACAACAGGACCGAACGCTTGACCATGATGCCGACCTCCCGGCGCCGGTGCATCGACGTCAGGCAAGATGCGGACCACTCTGCAACCTATTGGTGTGGAAAGATCTTTACAGGTGTGCCGACGCGGCTGTAAATAATTCCGACACCCCGCTCAGCCGGTCAGCCCTGCCAGCCCCTGCTCCAGCTGTACCCGCGCCTGCACGCCGAGCGCCGCGACGGCGGCCTCGTTCGAGCCGCAGGAATGGCGGATGTCGCCGGCGCGTGGAGCGCCCTGACGCGCGCGCAACGGAACCCCGCGCAGGCCGGCGAGGATCTCTGCCAGCGACCGTATCGATACGGTCTGGCCGGTGCACACGTTGAAGCGGGCCGGCTCCCCGCCAAGCGCCTGGACCGGGTCGGCGAGCCGCCGCATGGCCGCCAGCAGGTGCGCCACCACGTCGCCCACGTGCACGAAGTCACGCGTCTGCGACCCGTCCCCGTGCAGGGTGATCTCGTCGCCGCGACCGATCCGGTCGGCAAAGATCGAGATTACCCCGCTGTAGGGCGAGCTCGGGTCCTGGCGCGGGCCGTACACGTTGAAGAAGCGCAGGCCCAGCGTCGGCACGCCGTGCACCAAGCTGGCGACCCGCGCGTGCAGCTCGCTGCCGAGCTTGTCCGCGCCATAGGCGGTGAGCGGCGCCGGCACCCGGTCCTCGCGCGCCACCGCCTCGCCGGTGTCGCCGTAGATCGCGGCCGAGGAGGCATAGACTACAGGCACCCGGTTCTGCGCCCGCGCCGCGTCGAGCACTGCCACCGTGCCGCCCTGGTTGATGCGGTGCGTCCCCGGCCAGTCCTGGTTGCCCCGCTCGACCGAGGCGATGGCGGCGAGGTGGAACACGCCGTCGACGCCCTGCGCCGCCGCCCGCACGATCTGCGGATCGGCCACGTTCCCGATCTCGAGCGACACGCGCGGGTCGAGGTTGCCGCGCTTGCCGGTCGACAGGTCGTCGAGCACGACCACATCGTGGCCGCCATCCAGCAGCGCGTCGCACAGGTGCGAGCCGATGAAGCCGGCACCTCCGGTGACCAGGTAGCGCTTTGGCACACTCACGACTGCCCCCTCAAGATCGCCACCGGCGCAGCGCATCGCTCGCGACCTGGCGCAGCAGCGCCGCCGCCCCCAGCGGATGCCGGGGATCAGCGATCACCAGCCCGTCGCGTTGCCGACGCTCGGCCGCCCAGCCGCGCTTGTACGCGTCGTCGCCACGTCCAAAGTCCAGCATGGTCACCTGTTCCTCGTCGATGAGGCGCCGGATCATCCAGGCCGTCAGCACCGTGCCAGGCGACTGCGCCCTGGAGTTCTCATCATGGGCAAGCTTGTGCAGGATGGCGTGGCCCCGCTCCACCGTCCAGTACTGCGCGGCAACCGGACGCCCGTGCCGGCGCAGCACCGCGATCCGCAGCACGCCCGCCCGCGCCGCTTCCGTCGTGAAGCGAGCCGCGAAGCCAGGAAACGGTTCTGCCGCCTTCCAGCTCGCCGCATGCACCGCCTCGTACTCCGCCAGACAGCCGGGCACCGCGGCCGGATCCGCCGCCAGCACGATCATCGTGTCCCGATCGCGCTCGGCACGCCTGAGGCGGCGGCGGATGGTTTCTCGCAGGGAACCCGGCCGGTCGGCAAGGTAGGCGGACCAGTCCCGTCCTTCCAGCCGCTCGTGCCAGTTGCCGAAGCCTGCGAACCAGGCATGGCGCCGGCCCGCC
Source organism: uncultured Acetobacteraceae bacterium (assembly GCA_964245705.1). Classification (GTDB taxonomy): domain Bacteria; phylum Pseudomonadota; class Alphaproteobacteria; order Acetobacterales; family Acetobacteraceae; genus Lichenicola. The sequence continues at coordinate 11,225 of CAXTOD010000043.1, read as the reverse complement.
TGCCGCAGCCCGCGCAGCAGCGGCTCCCAGCCCGTCCAGTCCGGATCGAGCGCGTCCAGGCGAAGCACCGGCGGCAGGCGCCCCCCCAGCGCTAGGCCCACGTCGCCGAGCCGGTCAGGCTGGAGGCAGGGCGGCTGGAACAGGATGGTATAGGGCGTGGTCAGGCTCCTGGCTCCGGCCTGGCCGCGATCGATCCGGAGCGGCAGCAGCAGCAGCGGGACGCGGTCCTGCCGGACCAGCACGAAGCGGGTGCTGGACCCGTCCGGCATCGCCGTGTCCGCGACCGTCCGCCACCAGGCGGCGCTCGACTCGAAGGGCGCGTCGCGCAGCAGCGCCAGCCCGTCCAGCGCCGCTGCCGGACAGTCCTCGACGCTCAGCGCCATGAAAGGTCGCGCAGCCAGTACCAGCCGATGCCGATCCATTCGTGCAGGGCGAAGTAGCTGCGCTGCCAGGCGGACACGCGCGGCAGCAGGATGCCGACAAGCCCCGTCCCGCCGCCGCTGGGCGGGTAGCCCGTCCGCCGCACCGCCGCCGGAATGGCGACAAGGCCGCTGTGTCGGAAGGCGAGCAGGCTGCGTCGCATGTGCCAGGCCTGCGTCACCACCAGCACCCGGCGTATGCCGAAGGGGGCCAGCAGGATCTCGCTGTCCCTCGCGTTGTCCCAGGTATCGGTCGAGCTGGTCTCGACCCAGCGTGCCGGCACCCCGAAATCGTGCCGGAGGCTGTCGGCCATCACCGTCCCGATCGGCGGCCCGCCACGCCAGGCGGGTCCGCCGGTGACCGCGACCGGCAGCCCGGTGCGCCGCGCCAGCGCGGCCCCGTCGCGCAGCCGCTCGAGGGTCAGCGGCCCGGGCACCCCGGTTCCGTTCCCGTCGCGGTCCAGGTCGCCGCCCAGTACCAGGATAGCCTGGGCGTCCGCCAGCCGGAGGGGCGGCATGCCGCGCTCGAGCGCGGCAGTCAGGCCGTCGGCGATGCCCGGCACCGCCAGCCGCAGGAGCACCGCCAGGAGAACGGCCGCGGCACGGTGCCGCCGGCGCCACAAGGCCAGCAGGGCCAGCAGCAGCAGGTTGACCGGCGGCACGACGATCGGCGTCAGCAGGGCGCTCAGAAGCATGCGGCGCGTCGAATCATGCAGCGCACACGGGCCGGTCTGCCATAGGGTCTCCCACCGCATCCCGGTCATGCCGGCCGCGACACGCCCTGGCATGATCCGCCACCTCGGGCGTTGCGGCAACGGCGTCCCGGATCGGCACGCATGGCCGCCGACCGGAGTTGATGCCGCGATGCAGGTGACGATCGAGACGCCCGACCTGTCGCCGGCCGGGATCCAGGCGCTCGAGCAGGAATGGCGCGAGCTGGAGCGACGGTCGTCCTGCTCGTTCTTCCAGTCCTGGAGCTGGATCGGCTGCCGCATCGGCGAGCGGTTCGACGCGCCGCGCCTGGTGCGGGCCACCGCGAACGGCGCCACGGTCGGGCTTGCCCTGTTCAACCGCCGCAAGCTGCGCCTGGCGCGTCGTGTGGCGCTGGACGCGTTGTGGCTGCACCAGACCGGCGATCCGGCGGAAGACAGCGTGTTCATCGAGCATAACGGGCCGCTGGTCGCCGACGGCGAGCCCGGAACGGCGCGCCTCATGCTCCGGACCGCCTTGCGCGAGGGCGGCCTCGTGCTGCTGAACGGGATCGGGGAGCCGGTGCGGCAGGCGGCGCACGGCCTGGGGATCCGTCATCAGCGCGAACGGCGGGATGCGCCGTATGCGGCGCTGGAACCGGGCGGCGGCGCGGCCTGGCGGCCAAGCCTCGGCAGCTCCACCCGCGCCCAGCTCGGGCGGTCGCGGCGGCGCATGGAGATGCACGGGCCGGTGTCCTGGCAACCGGCGCGGAACGAGGCGGAAGCGGTTGCCTTCCTGGATCGGCTCGTCGCGCTGCACCAGGAGTCCTGGACCCGGCGCGGCCAGCCCGGCGCGTTCGCCGAGCCCGCGTTCCGCCGGTTCCACGCCAGCCTGGTCCGGCATGCCCTGCCGCGCGGCGAAGTGGCGCTGTGGCAGCTGTCGGCCGGCGGCACCCCGCTGGCCTTCCTCTACAACTTCCGTTGGCGCGACACGGTGCTGGCCTACCAGAGCGGCATCGACACCGGGACGGTGCCGGGCAGCTCGCCCGGGCTCGTCGCCCACGCGCTGGCGATCGACGAGGCCGCATCCTCGGGCATCAGGCGCTACGACTTCCTCGGCGGTGACGCCCGCTACAAGCGCAGCCTCGGCGACGGTGCGGTGACCCTGCACTGGATCGAGCTCGTGTCGCTGCGTGCCTGGCGCGGCTGGCTGGTGTTCGGCCTGCGCGGCCTGTCGGCGTTGTGCCGCCGGATCGTGCCGCGCCGCAACGCTGCGCGAGCAGCCGCACGCGGGGCTTGCCGTCATCCTGCGAATGGTCCAGACCTATGATGCCGTCTTGGCCTCCCGCAATGCTGGCGGTCGCGCATGGGTAGGACAGACAACCGCGTCGCAATGATCCTGCTGTCCCGGTTTCGCCGCAAGACCGATGCGGACGGTCCGCTCGGCTGGCCAGCCGCAGCGCTGCTGATCCTCGGGCTTTCGGCAGCGCTCTGGCTGGGCATCTTCTATCTTGCATGGCGCCTGCTGTAGGCGCAGGAACGTTTCCTTCAAGTGACGATTTCCCCATCGTGGCGTTGGTTTCGCGGGAGAAACAGGTGCGGGTCCCACAGAGTGAACACCGTTTGCGGCGCCGGCCGGCCGTGATCTCCACGCGATCCGCGCTCGGCGTGGCCGCCTGCCTGCTCCTGCACGCGTCCTGCGCCGCCGCGCGCACCCTGTCCGCAGGGTCCGGTGGCACCTACGCCACCCCGAGTGCCGCCATCGCCGCGGCACAACCGGGCGACGTCGTGCACATCGCCAAGGGACAGTATTTCGACTGCGCGATCGTGTCGCAGGACCGCCTGACGATCGAGGGCGACGGGCCCGACTCGGTGCTGACCGACAAGACCTGCGGCGGCAAGGCGCTGCTGGTGATCGACGGGCACGACGTGACGATACGCAACCTGACCCTGCAGCGCGCGCGCGTCCCGGACGGCAACGGCGCCGGCATACGCGCCGAGGGCGGCAACCTCACCGTGAAAGGCGTGCGCTTCGTCAACAACCAGGACGGCATCCTGGCCGCCGACAACCGCGACGCGACGATCCGCATCCTCAACAGCGAGTTCCTTGACAACGGCAGCTGCCAGAATGGTGGCGGCTGCGCGCACGGCATCTACAGCAATGTGCTCGCCCTTCTGCACATCGAGCATTCCCGCTTCCTCGACACGCACGAGGGCCACCACATCAAGTCGCGCGCGCTGCGCACCGAGATCCTGGACACCAGCGTCGAGGACGGTCCGGACGGCACCTCCAGCTACCTGGTCGACATCCCCAACGGCGGCAGCCTATTGATCGACGGCAGCACGTTGGAGAAGGGGCCGCACTGCACCAACCACGGCGCCGCGATTTCCATCGGCGAGGAAGGGGTCGACCGTCCCAGCGACACGATCATGGTCCGCAACACCCGCTTCCGCAACGACATGGACCGTCCGACCACCTTTGTCCGCAACGTCACCGCGACCCCGGTGCAACTGGTCGGCGACACGCTGACGGGCCAGGTGCGCCCTTTGGAGGGGGACGGCTCGACGCGCTGATCGTGGACGTGAAGCTGCGCGCGCACGCCATGCTGTCGACCGTCCGGCATCTGCTGGGCCGGCTGCGCCGGATGGTCTGAGCGATGGGACCGGGTCCCGCGCGGCGGGTGTTTCTCCTGTGCCAGCGCGTGCCCTATCCACCCGACCGTGGCGACAAGATCGCCACCTTCCACCTGCTGCGGCACATGGCGCGCACGCACGAGGTGCACGTGCTCTGCCTGGCCGACGGGACTGCGGATCTCAGCAACGTGTCCGGGCTCGACGGCCTCGCCGCCAGCGTGAACGCCGTTCAGGTCGGCACCTGGCGCAGCCTGTGGCGGGCGTTCGCCGCGCTGTTCTCCGGTCGCCCGCTCTCGGTGTCGATGCTGGACGAGCCGGCGCTGCACGCGGCGACGCGGAACGCGGTCGCGCGGCTGAGACCGGACGTGCTGTTCGTGTACAGCTCCACGGTGGCGCAGTATGCAGAGCCGTTCTACGGGCTGACCCGCATCATCCACTTCGCCGACCTCGATTCGCAGAAATGGCTGGGCCTGTCCCGGCGCACGTCCCCGCCGATGCGCTGGATCTACGCTATCGAGGCGCGTCGGATGCTGCGCTACGAGCGCATGCTGGCGCGCCGCTTCTCGCGCTCGTTCGTGTGCACCGAACAGGAAGCCGAGGATTTTCGCCGGCTCGTGCCGGGGCAGGCCGTCGAGGTCCTGCGCAACGGGATCGACCTCGCGTTCTTCCGCCCGGGCGGCGCCCCGCGCCGGCCAGGCGCCCTCGTCTTCACCGGGGTGATGAGCTACGCGCCGAACGTCGACGCGATGCTGTGGTTCTGCCAAGCGATCCTGCCGCTGGTGCGCGCCGAGGTGCCGGAGGTCACGCTGACCATCTGCGGCAGCGCGCCGTCGCGCCGCGTGCGCCGCCTGGCGTGCCTTCCGGGCGTCACCGTGACGGGGCGGGTGTCGGACGTGCGGCCGTACCTGGACCAGGCCTCGCTGTTCGTGGCCCCGCTCCGGCTCGGGCGCGGCATCCAGAACAAGCTGCTGGAGGCGATGGCGATGGGGCTGCCGGTGGTCACCACGGAGTCCGCACTGCGCGCCACCGGAATCACGCCCGGCGCCGGCATCGTCGCCGCCGACACCCCGGCGGCCTTTGCTGCGGCGGTGGCGGCCCTGCTGCGCGACGACGCCGGGCGCTGGCGGATGGAGCAGAAGGCCCGTGCCGCGCTGGAAGCCGGGCTCGATTGGGACACGGTGCTGGCCGACGGCGGCGACTTCCTGTCGGCGCCGCATCCGACCGCCGCCGGCGCGGCCTGACCAGCACGCCCATGCGCATCCTGTTCCACCACCGGATCGCGTCACGCGACGGCCAATCGGTCCACCTCAAGGAGCTGGCGACACTCCGGCGCCAGGACCACCAGACGGTCGTGGTTGGGCCGCCCGGGCTGATGAAGGAGCGCTGCGGCGGCGGCAGCCGGTTGGTGACAGGGATCAAGCGCCTGGTTCCCGGCGCGCTCTGCGAGCTGCTGGAGCTCGCCTACAACCATCCCGCCTTTCTCCGCTTGTCCGCAGCGGTGCGCGCCCATCGTCCGGACGTGATCTACGAGCTACAGCCTGTTCCTGTTTGCGGGCGCCTGGGTACGCCGCCGCTCCAACCTGCCGCGGCTGCTGGAGGTCGACGCTCACGTGGCGGCGGAGCACGGCCTGAAAGCGGCGCTGCTCCGGTTCTGCGAGGACGCGCCGCTGCGTACGCGCCTCGAATGCGCCGGCCCGGACACGATTGCCACCCGCTTCCTGACTTGGCACCGCAATGCCGAACCGGTCGTAGCCCTGGCCGAGGGTTGCTGCATGACCGTCCCCCTAGGTCTGAATCTGATCAGGTCCGTGACCAACTCGAGCCGGCTTCCATGGCACTGGCATGGTTTGTCTACAGAACAGTGAACTCATTGAGAGACGAGCATGGTAGAATTCGAGCGCGCCGAGCGACTGTCGCTGCGGGCGCATCCCGCACTGACAGAGAAGTGGGTGCAGGATCTTATCGGCAATGATCCCAGCATCCTTGGTCTTGGCGACTTGGAGCTGCGCCAAAAGGAACGCATCCAGCCACGAGCGGGACGTCTCGACCTGCTTTTGCAGGATCCTGACACCAAACGTCGCTACGAGGTTGAGCTGCAACTCGGTCCGACGGACGAGACGCACATCATTCGAACGATCGAATACTGGGATATCGAGCGGAAGCGCTATCCACAATATGATCATTGTGCGGTGCTGATTGCGGAGGACATCACCAGCCGCTTCCTGAACGTGATCGCTCTGTTCAACGGCTCGATTCCGCTGATCGCTCTCCAGATGCAGGCGCTCAAGGTAGGCGGCAAGACGACCATCGTTTTTACGCGCGTCATGGATGAGATGGCGCGCGGGCTGGTGGAGGAGGACGAGGAGGCCGAGGCATTTCCGGCTGACCGATCCTATTGGGAAGGCAAGGCCATTAGGACGACACTTGGTCTTGTTGATCAGTGCCTGGAGATGATCCGTCAGTTGGATCCCTTAATCGACCTCAAGTACAACAAGCACTACATCGGGCTTGGTCGTGATGGCTCTCCCTACAACTTCGTGGTTTTTCGACCCAAGAAGTCAACGCTGACGATCGAGTTCAAGCTGCCGCAGAGTGACGACGTGGACGCGATCATCAATGAAGCAGGACTCGACAAGCTGGATTACAATGCGCGCTGGAGCCTGTACCGACTTCGCCTCACGCCAACCGAGGTGAAGGGCAAGGCTGAGATCCTCATGAAGCTCATGAAGCTGGCCCATGACAGGCGCGCGGCGGGTTAATCAAGCCAGACTTGCGGGTCGGAGCCATTCACGTTCCAGCTCCGCGGGCAGGACGAGCTGATCGTATCTGAACCTCAGGCATCCACCTCTTCCAGCACCTCCGCCTCCTCGTCCTGCAGCACCGCCTGCCTGTCCGGCGTCAGCCCGAACCGCACCGCCACGTCCGGGGCGTAGCGCAGCAGGTCGGGGCGGAGCCGGAGCAGGGCGATGTCCTTGACCTTGCTTTCCAGCATCACGTCGAAGCTGAGCCCGTCCATCGCCCGCATGAAGCCGATGAACTCGAACGGGCTGCAGAAGTCGGCATGTCCGGTCCAGACCGGCGCCACCGACACGGTCTTGAGCTTGCCGGTCTTGCGGTCGCGGCGCTTCAGCTCGCGCATGCCGTTGTTCGGCGTCGAGAAGTGCAGCTTCGGCCGCTGGTCCGCCGGCCAGGTAGCGAGGATCGCCTCCACCGTGGGCCGCAGCAGGAGCCCCTCAGGGTTGAGGCACCAGAAGTGCTGGTGGTCGAAGATCAGCCGCACCCCGGTCCGCTCGTGGATCCACAGCACGTCGGCAGCCGAGAAGCGGATGTCGTCATGCTCCAGCACCAGCCGGCGTCGCACTGGCTCCGGCAGGGTCGGCCAGACGCGGGCCCAGCGTTCCCGGCTGGTCACGGTGTCGCCATAGGCGCCGCCGACATGGATCACCATCACCGCTTCCGGGCCCAGCTCCATCCGGTCCAGCATCTCGGCCTGGCTCGCCAGGTCCCACGCGCTTTTCCGCACCAGCTCCGGGTCCGGGCTGTTCAGCACCACGAACTGCGACGGGTGGAACGACAGGCGGATCCCCAGCCGGCGCGCCTTGGCGCCGAACGCCCTCAGCTCGGCATCGGCTTCCGCCACCATGCCGTGGAACTGCGGCATGTCCGGATGGGTGGCGTAGGGGGCGATGTCGGAGGACATCCGGTACATCCGTATGTCGTGCCGGTCGAGGTGGTCCAGGATCGCGTCGAGGCATTCGAGGCTGACGCGCAGGTGCGGCGCGCTCTGCCAGCGCCGCGTGTCGTTGCTCTTGAGGTCGGGGCGGGCCATCACCTTGACCGGGAAGCCGAGCCTGAGGGCGCTCATGCCGCCGCGTCCGTTCCTGCGACTTCCATGTCGCCGCCGAAGCCGAACCCGGCCACGAACCGGTTCCACACCGGGTTGCGCAGCGCCCCGCCGGTCGCCTGCGCGTGGCCGTTGCCGTAGTTCGCGTCCGCGCCCTCCGGCGCGTGCGCGCGCAGGAACGCGACCAGGTCCTGCCCGGTCGCCGAGCGCACCGCGAAGTGCACCCAGCCCGGTCGGAACCCGGTGTTGGCGGCCATGACGATGCTGTCCTTCAGCCGGCTGCGCCAGGACTGCGCCACCAGCGGGTGGATCTGGCAGGGCGAGTCGAGCCGGATCAGCGCCACCGGCGGCCTGATCCGCGGCGCGATGCGCCGCGCCGCGTCCAGCGCCTGCTTCACCTCCTCGCGCGCCGCCTGCAGCGACGCGGTCTCTGGGTGCTCGCCGGACACCACCGCCTTGGGGCTGTCCGCCTTCATCAGCAGCGCCAGCGACGGCGCCGCGTCGCCCAGCCGGGCGCGCCGGGGTGCGTTCAGCAGCGACACCGCGTCCCGCAGCGCCGTCGCGCCATATCGCCTCCGGGCGTCCGCCAGCTCGGCGAACGGCGCCTTGTCGCCCAGGTCGCCGATCAGCCCGATCGCCGCCAGCCACAGCAGGTCGTCCGCCGCCCCGAGCCCCTGCGCGCACCACCAAGACAGCAGGCTCGTGGTGGGCACCGGCTCGATGCCGAAGCCGGTGATCACCGTGGCGCCGCCGGCATCGCCGGTCGGCACGTGGTGGTCGATCACCACCGTGGGCGTCCCGTCCAGGATCGGCCCGGGCGCCAGCCCCAGGTCGGCCACCACCAGCCCGGGCGGTCGGCGCCGGCGCAGCTCCTCCCCCATCTCCGCCGACCAGGCCGACTCGCCGCGCCCTACCACCCGGAGCTCCGGGTCGCGCCCGGGCCGCGCCAGCCCCCGGGGCAGGGTCCCCCCCGCGGGCCACCCCGGCGCATCGGGGTGGGTGAGGCTGAGGGGGGTGGGGCCGCG
>CAXTOD010000043.1:0-2604 GCA_964245705.1 uncultured Acetobacteraceae bacterium | reverse complement strand
GTGGAGCGCGGTATCCTGCATCCGACGGTCATCGTCGCGCCCGGACCGCGCCAGCGCCCGGGCCAGGATCACCCCGGAGGACAACCCGTCCGCATCGTTGTGGGTGAGGATGAGGGGGTTGCGGCCGAAGCCTGCCACCGCCTCCGAGAAGGTCTGCCCGATCGAGGTGATGTCCATGCGCGCTACAACTCGGGGCCGTCGGGACCGTTGCCTGCTTCCATGCCTCGTGCATCCGGCGCGGCCGCCTGCCGGCGCCCCGGCGGAAACGGGGAGCCCGTCATGCCCACCATGCCCAACCTGCCCGATGCCTGACCTGTTCCGCCGCCGCACCACGCCCCGAGCGGCCGACGCGCCCGGAGAAGCGTTCTGCCATGGCAAGCTTCCGGCACTGGGCGACTTCATCACGCGCGGCCTCGGCGGCACTGTTCTGGAACGCTGGGATGGCTGGCTGCAGCAACTGGTGTCGGTGTCCTGCGCCGGTCTCGGGCCGGACTGGCAGGCCGCCTGGCTGCGCATGCCCGCCTGGCACTTCGCGCTGGGTGCCTCGGTACTCACAGCCGAGCCCTGCGCCGGGGTGCTGATCCCGAGCGTCGACAAGGTCGGACGTTGCTACCCGTTCAGCGTGCTGTCGCCGATCCGGCCAAGCGGTATTCCGTCCGCCGACTGGCAGGCCCGGGCGGAAGTTCTGGCACTCGACGCGCTCGAGGGACGCCTCGACGCGTCGCTGCTGCGGCAGCGGCTGGACTGGATCGGCTGCCCATCGGACGGGGCTAGCCCGGCGGACCAGGTGCCGGTGGGCGAAAGCGTGTTCTGGTGGCACCCGGACGGCACGGATGCTGCCTGGACGCTGCAAACGCCGGGACTGCCCGGACCGGAACACGCGCAGGCGCTGGTGCTCGGCGGTTTGCCTAGCCCCGAACGAGAGTGACCAGCCACCCGTGCACGTGGGGACTATCAACGACTGCATCCTCACCTCACCTCATGAATTGGCCGCCCCCGTTGGAACGCGGACACAGGGCGCCCAGTCAGCCAACGGGGGCTAGGTGCTAATCCCAGACGTTCGGACGGTCGTGCTCGCTTCCAGGAGCTATAACCGAGTTTTCCCTGGGCTGAGCAAGGTGCGGACTGCTTTAGAGGGGTTCAGGGAAGCCCGGGCAAGCCTGTCCATCAGCTACTGTAGGACCAAGATCAATGGGTAGAGTGCAATGCTCCAAGCACGGCATGGCTGGCATCATTGAAACATGCGCTCACGTTGCCGAAGATTTGGATCGATCATTGTTGGGAGACTTCACGCAGGTCGCCATTCTTGGCAAGCTACTACTTTGTCCGGCATGCATGCAGGCCGGTGGATTCAAGAAATTCGCGGCCAAGTTGGAGGATTGGCAAAGCCTACTGGCAAAGGAGAACGACGAGCTCTGGACGGAATATGTAGCACAGTATGAGCGTGTTCCAGGTCGCCGCATATACTGTTCCGAGTACGTTGCAACCGCTATGGTTGACTCGGCGCGTAAGCGAGGTTTACCCGATCCATTCAAAGTCTACGAAAACACTGTCAACTCGAACCAGTCAGACATCACCACAGAGATAGGGCAGCTTCTTAATTCACGATACACGTTTCCCGTTTCGATAATTGATAAGCGCCAATCATCGATGAGGGTAGTGCCAGGTAATTATCGCTTACCGCTAATTGTTAAGTTCTACTACATCGAGGACCAAGAAACTCAGGATGGCATCGTTGGACTGCTTTATAACTATTTTTGCGGGTCACCACTCTACCAAATCTGTATAGAGTTCTGGCAGGCCGAAGTCTGGACGACATGGAAAAATGAAAGGACTGGAACATCCGGACGCTCCAAAGGCGAAGAACTTCTCCTAAGGAAAGTCTACATGAATTGTTCCCAAAGCTAAGGCCGGTTACTGAGCGGTCGCAACAGCCCGTTGCAAATCTAGCCGCTGAGTGTGCACCATGGCCTGCTTTCGCCGGGTCTGAAGGTGCGACTACACGGGTCATAAACGTGACTCCCGCTCCTATCTTAATATTCTAGCTAGGTAGCTTGGTGCTGCCGGAACCCGCTTCCGGCCGAAGCTGGACAGATATCCCGGCTCGATCGTCCTGCCGTGCAACCGCCGGTCAGGGCCCACACCAGCCTGTCGAGGCACCGAGACCGGATGCCGCACACCGTCCCGTCGCCTCGATGTCCAGCCACTACTTCCCTCGTCCGGCGGCCGCCCGCCTCGCCCCGCGCCGCTGCGGCAGCATGCGCCGCAGCACTGGGTCGTGATCCAGCAGGTGGTGCTTCAGCACGCCGAGCAAGTGCAGCGCCAGCAGCGCGTACAGGCCATACGCTAGCAGACCGTGGATCCGGAACCAGGTCGTGTGCACCGCCTCCTTGGTGAGGGGATCCAGCGCCATGATCGGCGCGATCCGCGGCCACGGCACCAGGCCGAACAGGCGCAGCGGATGCGCCGCCGCATCCTTGAAAGCAGAATCGTGGATCCAGCCGGACAGCGGCAGCAGGAGGATCAGCGCGTAGAGCAGGAGGTGCGCCGCGTGCGCCAGGCGCCGCTCGCGCCGCGGCACCGTGGCGGGCAGCGGCGCCTGGC
>CAXTOD010000042.1:0-13914 GCA_964245705.1 uncultured Acetobacteraceae bacterium | reverse complement strand
CCGACCGCCGGCCAGGTCCTCACACCCACGGTCGAGGCGGGACAGGAGGAGGTCGGGCTGCAGCCCTCCTGGAACCACGAGCATCCTGCCGGGATCGGCACCATGCATCACCGTGACGGCGTTCTTCGGGCATACGCCTAGGCAGCCGACCTCCAGGACGCGCACGTCCCGCCTGCGGCCGGATGCGCGCAAGGTGTGCTTGACGGCGCGCGGCAGGGTGTCCGTCCCGTCGGGGCCGAAGCCGCCGTCGAGCTTCCGGCTGCACTTGCGGCAGATCAGCAGGACGTCGCGCCACGGACCGGCAACGGTCAGGATCTCGCCGGGTGCCGCCTTGTGCTTCCTGCCCATGTCCGTCCGCCCTCGACGCGGACGCAACGCCCCGGGTGGTGGAACGATGCGTGTGCCCTGCGAGGTGGTGGTGGAGCTGAGGGGAATCGAACCCCTGACCTCTTGAATGCCATTCAAGCGCTCTCCCAACTGAGCTACAGCCCCGGCCCGGACCGGTGGGCGCCCGCACGACGCGGGAGGCCCTTGGGTGGCCCGGCTATAGCGGTGGTTTCGGGGGCTGACAACCCTGGCGCGGCCGGGGTGCATGCGGGTCCGAATGAGGGAAACTCAGCCTTGCAGCAGGCCCTGCCGGCGCAGGAAGGCGAGCAGCGGCAGGATCGGCAGTCCCAGGATGGCGGCATGCTCGCCCTCGACAGCTTCGAACAGCTGGATGCCGAGCCCTTCCAGCCGGTAGGCGCCGACGCAGGACAGGAGGGCCGTGCCTTCGGCGGCGACATGGGCGTCGATGAAGCGGTCGGACAGCGCCCGCATGCGCAGGCGCGGGACCGCCACGTGCTGCCACGCGACTTGGCCGCGTTGCAGCACGACGGTTGCGGTGTGCAGGTAGTGCTCGCGGCCGCGCAGGCGGCGCAGGTGCGCCGCCGCCTGGTCGAGGTCGACGGGCTTGTCGAACCAGTACCCGTCGCAGGTCAGGATCTGGTCGGCGCCAATCACCAGGGCGTCGGGGTCGGAAACGGTGGCGGCCTTGAGCTCGGCAAGCCTGAGGGCGGCGGCGTCGGGGCTCCATCCTGCGTCCCGCGCGGCGCGCCTGACCGCGTGCTCGTCGAGGCTGGCGGGCTGCACCAGGACGGGCAGGCCCGCGGCCTGGAGCACCGCCAGGCGCGCCTGCGATCCGCTGGCCAGGATCAGCCGCGGAGTCGCGGGAAGGGCTGGCGGCGGCGTCGGGTCGGCGGGCAGGCTGTTCATGGCTGGAAGAGTCCCGGGGTACACGGGGATGAACCGGGCCGCGGGCACACCAGGTACCGAGTCATGTGGATGACGGGTACAGCTTCGGCGGGAGGGGAGTTGTACACAGGCCCGATTGGACATCTCCTGGACAAGTCCGAAAACCGCCGACGGCTCAACGGCTTGGAAGTTGTACACGCTGTGGGCAAAGCGGGGTACGTTTTCCGCAAAGGGGGTACCCCGACATCCACAGGCTCCCCTAGGACTCCCCCCAATCTTTTCTTCTTCTTTCATGTTTAGATCCAAGCCATGACGAGCGGAACCGGGTCAGCCGGAGCGCCGAACCCGGACGACACCCCGACCATGAGCGACAAGCGGCTGCTGCGCGTGCTGCACGGAGAAGCGGTCTGGCCGCCGCCGGTCTGGCTGATGCGCCAGGCCGGCCGATACCTGCCGGAGTTCAGGGCGCTCCGGGCGCAGGCGGACTTCATCACCCGCTGCATGACGCCGGACATCGCCACCGAGATCACCCTGCAGCCGATCCGGCGCTACGGCATGGACGGGGCGATCCTGTTCAGCGACATCCTGATCCTGCCCTGGGCGATGGGGCAGTCGCTCGAGTTCGTGGAAGGGGTCGGGCCGGTGCTGGAGCCGGTCCGCAGCGCGGCGGACCTCGACCGGCTGCGGCCGGAACGGGTGGCGGAAGCGACGGCGCCGGTGATGGACACGTTGCGCCGGCTGCGCCGGACGCTGGACGCGCCGGACGGCGACGGGGCGCTGGGGGCCGGGCGGCCCGGTGCCACGACGCTGATCGGCTTCGCCGGCGCGCCGTTCACGGTGGCCTGCTACATGGTCGAGGGCGGTGGCTCGAAGGAGTTCGCGGACACGCGCCGCATGGCGTATGCGGAGCCGGCCCTGTTCGACCGGCTGATCGACCTGCTGACCGAGGCGACGGCCACCATGCTGTGCGCGCAGATCGAGGCGGGGGCGGAAGCGGTGATGCTGTTCGACAGCTGGGCCGGGCTGCTGCCGCCGGCGCAGTTCGAGCGACAGGTGATCGAGCCCGGCCGGCGGATCGTGTCGGAGGTCAGGCGTTGCCATCCCGGGGTGCCGATCGTCGGGTTTCCGCGGCTGGGCGGGCTGCTGGTCGGGCGGTATGCGGCGCGGACCGGGGTCGACGCGCTGGCGCTCGACACCTCCGCCGACCTGACGCTGGCGGCAGGGCTGGTGCCGCCGGCCGTCGCGCTGCAGGGCAACCTGGACCCGCTCTGCCTGCTTGCCGGCGGCGACGCGCTGCCGGCGGCGGTCGAGACGATCCGCAGCACGCTGCGCGGGCGGCCGCACGTGTTCAACCTGGGGCACGGCGTGCTGCCGCAGACGCCGCCGGAGCATGTCGGGGCGCTGGTCGAGGCGGTGCGGCGGCCTTGGTGATCTACGCCCTCGGGCCCTGGCTGCAATGGGAGAAGGCGTTCCACCTGATCTCGGTGATCGCGTGGATGGCCGGGCTGTTCTACCTGCCGCGGCTCTACGTGTACCATTGCCAGGCGGAGCCGGGATCGGCGCAGAGCGAAGGCTTCAAGGTGATGGAGCGGCGGCTGCTGAAGCAGATCACGACACCGGCCATGATCGCGTCGCTGCTGTTCGGCAGCCTGCTGGTGATGACGCCTGGTGCGATCGACTGGTCGGCCGGGTGGTGGCACGTCAAGCTTGCCGGGATCGTGCTGATGCTGGGGTTCCACGGCGCCTGTGCCGGATGGCGCAAGGACTTCCTGGCCGATCGCAACCGGCGCCCGCAGCGGTTCTACCGGATGGCGAACGAGGTGCCGACGGTGCTGATGGTGGTGATCGTGATCATGGCGGTGGTGCAGCCGTCGTTCGGTTGAGCGGCCTCGTCCTGGGCGCCCGCTGCCTCACGGGGTTGAATTCGGGTGAAGGGTCGGCGTCGCGTCTACTGCGGCGGGCACATTGCGGCGGGCACGGCGCGTCGTGTTTCCGAGGGATCTTGCCATGGATCGTCGCAGCCTGTTCTGATCGGCCGCCGCGAGCGGGCTCGTCGGCCTGGCCGGCAAGGCGGCGCTCGGCGCCGAGACGACGCGGCACGACGTTTTGCCGGTCACCGGGCCGGAAGGTCCGCTGCCGCCGTTGCCGCTTCTCACCGACCCGGGCGAGCGGCGCGGCGACATGCTCTACCGCAGGCTCGGGCAGACCGGCGAGAGCGTGTCGGCGATCGGGTTCGGCGGTTCGCACTTCGCCAAGCCCGGGATCGAGGAGGCGACCTCGATCCGGCTGTGCCACGCCGCACTCGATCGCGGCATGAACTTCATGGACAACGCGTGGGACTACAACGACGGGGCGAGCGAGCGGCGCATGGGGGTGGCGCTGTCGCAGGGAGGCTATCGCAACAAGGCCTTCCTCATGACCAAGGTGGACGGCCGCAACAAGGACATCGCGCAGACGCAGCTCGACCAGTCGCTGCGGCGCCTGCGCACCGACCACCTGGACCTGTGGATATTCCACGAGGTGCTGCGTTACGACGATCCGGACCGCATCTTCGCGCCCGGCGGGGCGATCGAGACGGCGGTCGCGGCCAGGCAGGCGGGCAAGGTCCGGCATATGGCTTCACCGGGCACAAGGACCCGCGCATCCACCTCTACATGATGGAGGTGGTGCGGGCGCACGGGTTCCAGTTCGACGTGGTGCTGATGCCGTCCAACGTGATGGACGCGCATTTCCGATCGTTCGCGCGCCTCGCCATGCCGGTGGCGCTGCGGGAGCGGATCGGCGTCATCACCATGAAGGCGTTCGGCGGCTCGAACGGGGTGATCCTGAAGAGCGGCGCCCGGTTGCAGCCGATCGACTGCCTGCACTACGCGTTGAACCGTCCGACCTCCGTGGTCGTCACCGGGATCGACAACGACACGGTGCTCGACCAGGCGTTCCAGGCGGCCGCGAGCTTCCGGCCGATGTCGCCGGCGGAGGAGGCGCGGATCACTGACGCCACGGCCGAGGAGGGACGCGACGGCCGCTACGAGCTGTTCAAGACCACCGCGCATTTCGACGGCACCGCGCACAACCCGGACTGGCTCGGGCCGGACCGCGAGGCGACGCTGGCGCTGGCGCCCAAGAACGGCGGCTGACCGCGCGGGTCATCGCGTCCATGGAAGGGCACGGGGCGGCGCACGGGTCGGATTTCCCTGCTGGTCTGGCCGGTCCTTTGGGTGGTGGTTCTCGCCGCGTCGACCAGCCTGGCTGCCGACCGCTTCATGTCCTGGCCCGATCCGGACGCCGTTCGCGACGTGGTTCCGACCGAGGTCGAGCTGCAGAGCAGCGACCCGTTCATGCCGTCCGACATCGGTCGTGCGGCACCCCGGATGGTGCGGGCCCAGCTCTACCTGCCGCCGGGCGCGTCGCCGCGGCACAAGGTGCCGGCGGTGGTGCTGCTGCACGCTCGATCGGGAACACGGAGGAGCGCGGCTATCGCTACGGCCTGCCGCTGGCCAAGGCCGGCGTGGCGGTGCTGGTGGTGGACATCTAGGCCTCGCGCGCCGACCTCGCGACCTCCTTCATCGGCCGTGCCCTGCACATCACCGAGACGATGTTCGACGCCGACGCCCATGCGGGGCTGCGGATGCTGTCGGCGCGGCCGGAGATCGAGGCCGGGCACGTCGCGCTGATGGGCTTCTCCTATGGCGGCATGGCGGCCACCTATGCCCTCTACGGCACGATCGCCTGGCGCCTGGCGCCGGACGGGCAGCACTTCGCGGCGCACATCGCCTATCATGCGCCCTGCGTTGCCCGGTTCGACGACAGCCGGACCACGGGTGCGCCGCTGCTGATGCTGCATGGCGGACAGGACCAGCTGATCCATCCCGACCGGTGCGCGCAGGTTGCGGGCGACCTGCGCGGCGGTGGCAGCGCGGTCACCGTGGTCGACTACCGGCAAGCGGTGCACCAGTGGGACGGCGAGCTGCAGCCGCGGCTGATCGGCCGCCACCTCGCCGATTGCCGCTCCGGGTGGACCGGTCCGGCATCGTCAACGATGCCGCGTCCGGCGTCGCCATGGGCAACCCCTTCCTGCGCGGCGTCGTGCTCGGCCTGTGCACCGGCAGCCGCCCGTATCCGATCGGCCGGAACGAGGCGGTGACGGCGCGCTCGAACCGCGACCTGCGGCGCTTCCTGTCCGGCGTGTTCGTGACGGCGGCCAGGCCGGGCAGCGGGAGCGGCTAGGACCCGGAGCGCCGTGGCGGATCCGACGTTCCTGCTGGCGTCCTGGGCATCGAGGCGGTGGGCGGCGCTGGCGCGGCAGGAGCCGGGTGCAGGTGCAGCGTCGAACCCTTGCGCATCTGCCTGCCCGTGCCGGAGGCACACGGTTCGGCCGGGCGCACGGCTTGGGACGATCCGCAGCGTCGCGGACTACCAGCGGCGGGTGGGGCTGCGCGAAGGGCTGCGGCTCCTGCTGGATCGCGGGCTGTTCTTCGAGTTCGTGCGGCCGGTTGATCCCGGGTCGGGCAATCCAGACCGGCGCTGGATCGCCGACGCGGAACCGGGCGAGGACCATGCCCTCGTGCTGACCAGCAATGCCGGGCTCTGGTCCTACCTGCTCGGCGATACCGTCCGGCTGGTCTGCCGCCATCCGCCGCGCCTGCTGGTGACCGGCCGCACCGCCTGGTCGCTGTCGGTGGCCGGCGAGCACCTCCGCGGCGCTGGACGCGGCGCTGGACGAGGCGGCGCGGATGGTCGAACGCGTCGTGGTGGAATGCGGCGTTGCACCGGTGCCGCCCGACCGGGACGATGGACGGGCCGGCCACCTGTTCGCCGTCGAGCTGGGCGGCCTGGCGGAGGTGGACGAGTTCGGCCGGCGCTGGATGCGTCGCTGTGCCGCGAACGACGACTGGGCCGCGCATCGGTCGGATGACGGGGATCTGCGACCGCCGATGGTCCGGCTGCTGCCGGCCGGCCGCTTCCTGGAATGGATGGCGCCTCGCGGCAGGCTCGGTGGGCAGAACAAGGTTCCGCGCGTCGCCGCCGACGCCACTGCCCTCCGGACGCTGCTGGAGCCGGATCGGGCATGATTGACAAGGCTGACGATGCCCGAAGGCCTTCGGAAGCGCCGAGCCTGTGAAGGACCGTGGTGGGCGCAGTAGGGTTCGAACCTACGACCCGCTGATTAAGAGTCAGCTGCTCTACCAACTGAGCTATGCGCCCCCGGCGGGGTGACGGCGCTATAGCAGCGCCGGCAGGACCTGGAAAGGGCGGAGCCGTGCGATTCCGGAATGCCGATCAGGCCGTGGGTCGGTTCAGCAGCTGCAGCACCCCGTCGAGCTGGTCCAGGGTGTCGTAGTGGATCCGGAGCTGGCCGCCGCGGCCGTCGAACTGCACCTCCACCTTGAGGCCGAGCGCCTGCCGCAGCTCGCGCTCGAGGGCGGCAAGCTCGGGATCCTTGCCCTCGCGCGGGTTGATCGGAGCACGGGCGGCCGGCGGCGCCACCCGGGCGGCGTTGATGTGGCTTTGCGCCAGCGCCTCGGTCTGGCGCACCGACAAGCGCCTGGCGATCACGGCCAGGGCGGCCTTGGCGGGATCGGGATGGCCGATCAGGGCGCGGGCGTGGCCGGCGGACAGGGCGCCGTTCATCACCTCGCGACGCACGCTGGCGGGAAGCTGGAGCAGGCGCACGGTGTTGGCGACGTGGCTGCGCGACTTGCCGACGGCGCCGGCGAGCTCCTCCTGCGTCATCGCGTAGTCGCGCATCAGGCGCTGCAGGCCTTCGGCCTCCTCGATGGCGTTGAGGTCCTGGCGCTGCAGGTTCTCGACCAGGGAGGCGGCCATCGCCTCGGCGTCGGCCAGGTGGCGCACGTGCACGGGCACCGCGTGCAGGCCTGCCTTCTGCGCCGCCCGCCAGCGCCGCTCGCCGCCGATGATCTGGTAGCGGCCGGGCTCAGCGGGGTGCGGCCGGGCCAGGATCGGCTGCAGGATGCCACGGGCACGGATCGACTCCGTCAGCTCCTCCAGCGACTCGGGTTCCATGACCTGGCGCGGCTGGAACGGCCCTGCGTCCAGCAGCTCGATCGGCAGGGCGTGGATGCCCTCCCCCTGTCCGTCGGACCCGTCGCGGCCGCGGTCGCCGAGCAGGGCAGCCAATCCGCGGCCGAGTCGGGGCGGGCTGCTCATCGGGCGGGCTCCCGGGCGGTGCGACCGAGCAGCTCGTCGGCCAGCCTGACATAGGCGAGCGCGCCGCTCGATTTCGGGTCGTAAAGGTGGGCGGGCTTGCCGTGGCTCTGGGCTTCCGAGATGCGGATGTTGCGCGGGATCATGGTCTCGAACACCTGGTCGCCGAAGAAGCCGCGCGCGTCGGTGGCGACCAGCTCGGACAGGTTGTTCCTGCGGTCGAACATGGTCAGCACCAGGCCCTGCAGGCGCAGTGACGGGTTGAAGGCGCGGCGGATCCGCTCGACGGTGCGGATCAGCTGGCTGACGCCCTCCAGCGCGAAGAACTCGCACTGCAGCGGCACCAGCACCGAACCCGCCGCGACCAGGGCGTTGAGGGTCAGCAGGCCCAGGCTTGGCGGGCAGTCGATCAGGACGAAGTCGTGGCCACGGATGGCGTGTTCGGACAACGCGTCGCGCAGGCGGTATTCGCGCCGTCCCATCTCGACCAGCTCGATCTCGGCGCCGGCGAGCTCGTTGTCGGCCGGAATGATGGACAGCCCGGGGATTTCGGTTCCGACCGACAGCTTGTCCAGGGGCTGCCCTTCGGCGATCAGGGCGTAGCTGCCGGCGCGGCGGCCGTGGTCGATGCCGAGCCCGGTGGACGCATTGCCCTGCGGATCAAGGTCGATCAGCAGCACACCGTGTCCCTGGACCGCGAGCGCTGTGGCCAGGTTGATGGCGGTGGTGGTCTTGCCGACGCCGCCCTTCTGGTTGGCGATGGCTAGGACGTGCGGCATTGAGAAAGCGGAATCGCCGGGCCTACCGGCCGTGCGCCCGGTCGGGCTGTCTGACACGCCTGATTTCACTCAGCCTGAGGATGACGCCGTCCGGGTCGGTCCGGCTTCGGCGTCGGGAGATCGCCATGTGCCATTCCGACGCGGCTGCGGTCAATTCATCCTCGGCACTGCGACCCTTGAGGAACAGGCATACGCCGTCGGCGGTCAGGAACCGCGCCGACCAGTCCAGCAGCCGCGGCAGCGGGGCCAGGGCACGGGCGGTAAGGTAGCGCGTCGGCGGCAGGTCTGCCTGCTCGATCCGCCGGGCGATCACGTTGGCCGTCGTTCCCGTCGCGCGCGCGGCCTCGCGTAGGAAGCTCGCCTTGCGCTGGTCGGCCTCGACCAGGGTGACCGCGCTCTGGCTGGCGATCGCCAGCACCAGGCCGGGGAAGCCGCCGCCGGAGCCGAGGTCGACGAAAGGCATGGCCGGTGGAAGCTCCTCCAGGAGCTGCAGGCTGTCGGCGATGTGCCGGTTCCACAGCTGGGGCAGGTCGCGGGGCGAGATCAGGTTGATCCGCTCGTTCCAGCGTTGCAGCAGCTCGGCGAACACGGTCAGCCTGTGCAATGTTTCACGTGAAACATCGGCTGCTGCGGCAGGTAGGGACGCAGCACCTGGGATCATGCTGCCCGGACGTAGGCAAGCAGCGCCATGAGGGCGGCCGGCGTCACGCCGGGAACGCGCTGGGCGGCGCTGAAGTTGGCAGGTCGTGCCAGGGTCAGCCGCTCCTGCATCTCGCTGCTCAGGCCGCCGATCGTGCGGTAGTCCAGCTGCGGGGGAAGGGTCAGCGTGGTTTCCGTCGCGAGCTGGCGGATCTCGCGGGCCTGCCTGCCGAGGTAGCCGCGATAGCGCGCTTCCGTGTGCAGGTGCAGCCTGACGCGGTCCGGCAGCTCCGACAGCCAGGGCGCGACCGAGGCAAGGGCCTCTGGTTCGGCCTCTGCTGCCAGCAGGTCGAGCACCGATCGCCTGCGGCCGTCGGCCGTGATCGGCAGGTTGTGGCGGAGAAGCTGCGCCGGCATGAAGCCGTCCTGGTCTGCCCGCTGCATCGCCCTGTCGATGGCCGCCTGGTCGGCAGCGAACAGGGCGGCACGTGCCGGGCCGACGCAGCCCCAGCCGATCCCGATCCCGGTCAGGCGGAGGTCGGCGTTGTCCGCCCGAAGCGTCAGCCTATACTCGGCGCGCGAGGTGAACATCCGGTACGGCTCGGAAACGCCCTGGGTGGTCAGGTCGTCGATCATCACCCCGAGATAGCCGGTTCCCCGGTCCACCACGACCGGGTCGCTGCCGGCGGCGCACCGGGCGGCGTTGATCCCGGCGAGCAGGCCTTGCGCCGCCGCCTCCTCGTAGCCGGTGGTGCCGTTGATCTGGCCGGCCAGGAACAGCCGGCGGATCCGCTTCAGCTCCAGCGTCGGCCAGAGCGCGCGCGGATCGACGTAGTCGTACTCCACCGCGTAGCCGGGACGCACGATCCGGGCGCGCTCCAGACCGGGCAGGGTCGCGACAAGCAGCGCCTGGATGTCGGCCGGCAGGCTGGTGGAGATGCCGTTCGGATACACCAGCTCACCGCCGGGGTTGCCGGGAAGGGCTTCCGGCTCGAGGAATACCTGGTGCCGCTCGCGCTCGGCGAAGCGGACCACCTTGTCCTCGATCGACGGGCAGTAGCGCGGGCCGCGTCCGGAAATGGCGCCGCCGTAGACGGCGGAGGACAGCAGGTTGTCGCGGATCAGCGCATGGGTCGCCGGCGTCGTGGAGGTGATGCGGCACGACAGGAGGGCGTTGTCGATCCGGCTGGTCAGGCGGCTGAACGGGACCGGCACGGCGTCGCCCGCATCCTCCGGCAGCGCCTTCCAGTCGATGCTGTCGCGGGCGAGCCTCGGCGGCGTGCCGGTCTTCAGGCGGCCGAGCGGCAGGCCCAGCGCCTCAAGACGCTGGCCAAGACCGGTCGCCGGTGCCTCCCCGATCCGTCCGGCCGGCGTCGTGTCGTGCCCAACATGGATCACGCCGCGCAGGAAGGTGCCGGCTGTCAGCACCACGGCACCGGACCGGAACTCGCGCCCGTCGTCACAGGCGACGCCGCAGGCGCGGCCGCCCGGGTCGAGCAGCAGGTCTTCCACCGCTGCCTCCGTCACCTGTACTCCGGGGGTCGCCTCCAGCAGCCCGGCGATGGCGGCGCGGTACAGGGAGCGGTCCGCCTGCGCCCGCGGACCGTGCACGGCCGGTCCCTTCGACCGGTTCAGCAGCTTGAAGTGGATCCCCGCGCGATCGGCAGCGATCCCCATCAGCCCGTCCAGCGCGTCGATCTCGCGAACCAGGTGGCCCTTGCCGATGCCGCCGATCGCGGGATTGCAGGACATGGCGCCAACCGTGTCCAGCCGGTGCGTCAGCAGCAGCGTCCTGGCGCCGGTGCGTGCGGCCGCGGCCGCGGCTTCGCAGCCGGCATGGCCGCCGCCGATCACGATCACGTCCATCCGGTCGTCCATCCGCCCTCGCCTCGCCCGCGGCCGGGACGCCTGCGTCACTTGCCGATGCAGAACTGGTTGAACACGGTGTCCAGCAGATCTTCAACGCCGATCGTGCCGGTCAGGCGTCCCAGGGCCTGCATGGCAAGCCTCAGCGCCTCGGCCCGCAGCTCGGCGGGATCCAGGCAGCCTGCCGCCTGCAGATGCCGGGTCGCTTCCATGATCCCGGCCCGATGCCGCGCCCGTGTCAGCGGCGGTCCGGAGGTGGAGGCGGTCAGGTTGTGCACTTCCTCGGCCAGACGCTCCTCGAGCGCCGCCATCCCGGCACCGGTCCGTGCGCTGACACCGAGCCAGCCTTGCGGTGCCGGGGCCAGGTCCACCTTGTTCCAGACCTGCACGCCGGCCGGTAGCCCGTCCGGCACCAGCTCGCCGGCCGCGACGCGGACCACCAGGTCGGCCTCCTCCGCCTGGCGACGTGCGCGGCGTATCCCCTCCGCTTCCAGCGCGTCCTCGGCGTCACGCAGGCCGGCTGTGTCGACCAGCGTCACCGGAACGCCGTCCAGCACCAGGCGCACCTCGATCGCGTCCCTGGTCGTGCCGGGGCGATCCGACACGATCGCCGCGTCGCGCCCTGCCAGACGGTTCAGCAGGCTGGACTTGCCGACGTTCGGCGGTCCCACGATGGCGACGAACAGCCCGGACCGCACCCGCCTCGCCCGCTCGCCTTCGGCCAGGTGCGCCGCCATCTCGTGCTGCAGCGCGTCGAGTTCCCGCAGCAGGGTCGCCTCGACCTCCGGGGGCAGGTCCTCGTCCGGGAAGTCGATCAGCGCTTCCTGGTATGCCAGCAGCCGGCGCAGCCGGCCCGCCCAATCCGTGTAGAGGCGGCTCAGCGCTCCATCCGCCTGGCGAAGCGCCTGTCGCCGCTGCGCCTCGGTTTCCGCCTCGACCAGGTCGGCGATGCCTTCCGCTTCCAGCAGGTCGAGCCGGTTGTTGAGGAACGCCCGCCTGGTGAACTCGCCCGGTTCCGCCGGCCGCGCACCCAGGGCCACAAGCGCCGCGGAAACCGCTTCCACCACCGCCGGCCCGGCATGGAGATGCAGCTCGGCGCAATCCTCGCCGGTGTAGCTGGCCGGGCCGGGAAACCAGAGCACCAGCGCCCGGTCCAGCGGCTCGCCTCCAGAGGCTGCGCACAGGGTGCGCAGCACCGCGCGGCGCGGCTCCGGGCGGCCGGTGCACAGCCGGTCCAGGAGCGGTCCGCTTCGGCTGCCGCTGATCCGGAGCACGGCGATCGCGGCGCGTCCGGTCCCGGTGGCCCGGGCGAAGATCGTCGCCTGCCCACCGACCTGCTCCGGCTCCTGGCCATCGCAGCGTGGCAGCCGCGCGCTTGACACGGCGCCGGTCGTGGACTGCGATGGAGATGCGGCGCCGGGGCCAGCCTGGGGGGTACTGCTTGCCACAACTGTCACTGCATTCTCCGCTCGGGTCGCTGACCCTGACACAGGAGGAGGATGCCATAGTCGCGCTGGATTGGGGCTGGAGCAGCGAACAGTCGCAGACGGCCCTGCTCCGGACGGCACGCGAGCAGCTGCAGGCCTACTTCGACGGCGAGCTCGCCTGCTTCACCCTCAACCTGGCACCGGCCTCGCCGACACCCTATCGTGTGCGCGTCTGGGAGGCGTTGCGCGCGATCCCGTATGGCGAGACGCGCACCTATGCCGAGCTTGCCCGCACGGCCGGCGGATCCGCGCGGTCGATCGGGCAGGCCAACAGGTGCAACCCGCTGCCGATCCTGATCCCGTGCCATCGCGTGGTGGCGGCCGGGCACCTCGGCGGCTTCTCGGCCGAAGGCGGCGTCGAGACCAAGCGGTTCCTGCTGTCGCTGGAAACGGCACAGCCGCATCGTCAGGCAGGTGGCCTCGCCGCATGAACAAGGCGGTTCGCGTCCACGCCTATGGCGGTGCGGAGGTGCTGAGCTGGGACGACGTGCCGACGCCGTCGCCGGCGGCGCAGGAGGTCCTGATCCGCCAGGAGGCGATCGGACTCAACTTCATCGACATCTACTACCGCAGCGGCCTGTACAAGCTTCCCACCTTGCCCGCGGTGATCGGCATGGAGGGAGCGGGCGTCGTGGAGGCGGTGGGCAGCGACGTGTCCACCCTGGCTGTGGGCGACCGTGTCGCCTATCCGACCCAGTTGGGCGCCTATGCCCGCTATCGCGCGCTCGCGGCCGACCTGGTGGTGCGCCTGCCGGACGCGATCGACACCCGGACCGCGGCGGCGATGATGCTGCGCGGGCTCACCGTGCAGGCGCTGCTGCGCCAGGTGCACGCGCTGGCGGCGGGCGAAACGATCCTGGTGCATGCCGCAGCCGGCGGGGTCGGCCTGCTGCTGTGCCAATGGGCGGCCCATCTCGGGGCGACGGTGATCGGCGTGGTGTCTACGCCGCAAAAGGCCGAGCTCGCGTCCCGTCACGGTGCCACCCACACGATCGTCGGCCTCGACGACCTGCCGCAGGCGGTCAGACGGCTGACCGGCGGCGCCATGGTGCCGGTGGTGTATGACAGCGTCGGCCGGGACAGCTTCGTCCCGAGCCTCGATTGCCTGGCGCCGCGCGGGCTGATGGTCAGCTACGGCAACGCGTCCGGCGAGGTCACCGGCGTCTCGCTCAGCATGCTCGCCGCCCGCGGCAGCCTTTACGTCACCCGGCCCAAGCTGACGACCTTCATCGGCCGGCGCGAGCAGCTGAAGCAGGCCTCGGCCGAGCTGTTCGACGTGGTGGCGCAGGGGGCGGTGCGGATCGAGATCGGACACAGCTTCCCGCTGTCGCAGGTCGCGGACGCGCACCGGGCGCTCGAAGCGAGACAGACCACCGGCAGCACGATCCTGATCCCGGACTGACGGACGAAACCGTCCGCCCGGGCCGTCCGTCAGGTGTTCATCGCGTCGAAGAAGTCCTGGTTCGTCTTGCTGTACTTCAGCTTGTCGAGCAGGAAGTCCATCGCGTCCATGGTGCCCATCGGGCTCAGGATCCGACGCAGCACCCACATCTTGGACAGGGCGCCCTTGTCGACCAGCAGCTCCTCCTTGCGCGTGCCGCTCTTGGTCACGTCGATCGCCGGGAAGGTGCGCTTGTCCGAGAGCTTGCGGTCGAGGATGAGCTCCGAGTTGCCGGTGCCCTTGAACTCCTCGAAGATCACCTCGTCCATGCGCGACCCGGTGTCGATCAGCGCGGTAGCGATGA
>CAXTOD010000041.1:0-14013 GCA_964245705.1 uncultured Acetobacteraceae bacterium | reverse complement strand
GGGCCGGCGCGGTCGCACTGGCAGGCGCAACGCGCCCAGGCGCTGGTGGCGCTCGGCCGCAACGAGGCGGCGCGCGACGCGCTGGCGCAGGCGGCGCGCCATCCGGTCCCGTCGCTCGACCTCATCCTGTGCTGGCAGCACTGCCTGCTGGCGCGCCGGGAGCGCCGTCCGGAGGCGGCCGCGTTGGCAGACCGGGTGGCGCGGCTGGCGGACACGCGGGATGCCGGCACGCTGGAACAACGGATCGACACGCATTTCGACCTGGCAGCGTTGCGCCAAGCGGACGGGCGGCGGCAGGACGCGTTCGGCCACTGGCAGCGCGGCCACGCGCTGCTGCGCGCCGCCCAGCCGTTTTCGCGCGCCGGGCACGACGATCATCTCGCAGCGATCATGCGCTGCTTCGACGCCGGCCGCCTCGCCGGGGGGCCGCACTCGACGGTGCGTGACCCGACGCCGGTGTTCATCGTCGGACTGCCGCGCACCGGCACCACGCTGCTGGAACAGGTCCTCAGCGCGCACCCGATGGTGCACGGCGCCGGGGAACGGCTGGCCGTGCGCGAAACGCTTGCCCGCCTGACCGGCACCGGGGAAGCGGCTGCGGCGACGGCGCGTGCGGCGGCGCTGGACGAAGCGGTCCTGAGCGACGCCGCCCGCGCCTACCTCGTGACCCTGCACGCCCTGGCGCCGGACGCGTCGCTGGTGCTGGACAAGATGCCGGACAACGTGTTCCAGCTTGGCTTCCTCGCCACGCTTCTCCCGGGTGCGCGGGTGATCTGCTGCACCCGCGACCTGCGCGACGTCGGCGCCTCGATCTTCGGGCACCGGTTCATCGGCCACCATCCCTATGCGCACGACCTCGCCGACCTCGGCTGGTACATGACGCGTCATCAGCGGCTGCTGGCGCACTGGCGATCGTGCCTGACCTTGCCGATGCTGATGCTCGACCATGGCGAATGGATCGCGGACTTCGATGGCACGCTGCGCCGGGTACTGGCGTTCCTCGGTCTTCCCCACCACCCGGCCTGCGAACGGTTCTTCGAGCAGGACAGGCGGGTCGATACCGCCAGCCGCATCCAGGTCAGGCGGCCAATCAACCGGGACGGCGTCGGCCGCTGGCAGGAGTACCGGGAGCAGCTCGCGCCCATGCTGCGCGAGCTGCCGGCCGACCTCTGAGGGTGCGGCCGCATACCCGTGCAGGACATGCGGCCACCGGGCGCGGCTCGAGGATCAGGTCAGAACCTGACCTGGAGCCGTGCATAGAAAAGCCGGCCGAACACGTCGTAGATGTTGGCGCCGGTATTCTCGGTCCCATCCAGGGCGAAGGGAGGCGTGCGGTCGAACAGGTTGTCGATGCCGGCGACCACGAGGAGCTTCTTGAAATTATAGGTGCCGACGATGTCGTGGTAGAACACCTCGTTGGTCTTGTAGAACCGGTCGGCGGCGGTGAAGTTGGAGCCGCCCTCGTTGTAGGTCAGCCCGTCGATGTAGCGGACGGTCCAGCTGAAGCTGAACGGACCGTGCGCGAAGGTGCCGGTGAAGTTGTCGCGGATCACCGGCACGCCGACCGGATACAGGCCGCCGCCCAGCACGGTGTTCAGCGTTCCCTTAAGGTTGATGAACGGGCCACCGTTGACGAGCTGCTCGGTGTAGCCGATCGTGTCCACCAGCTCGTTGCTGAAGCTGAAGCTGTTGTTGCCGCGCAGCTTCAGCAGATAGCTCATGTCGAAGTCGATGCCGTTGGTCCGCAGCACGCCGAGGTTCTGGTAGGGCGCGTTGGCCAGGGCGATGTTGCCGGACCCGTTGCGCACGCCGGAGTCGACGCAGAACGGGCTGCTCAGGTTGACGCTGGTGTAGCACTGGTCCTCGACGTACTGCACCGGCACCTCGCCGATCTGGTTGTTGATCGAGGTGTGGTAGTAGTCGATCTCGGCCGAGAAGTTCGGCAGGAAGCGCGGGGTCAGCACCGAGCCGATGGTATAGGTCCGCGACGACTCCGGCGACAGCTGCGGGTTGCCGCCGACCAGGGTCGCGATCTGGTCGCCGGTCTGCTGGAAGCCGACCGGCACGCGCTGGCGCGCGCAGTTGGCGGCGACGATGCCGGACAGCGCGCCGTACGAGCCGATGGTGGCACACGGATCGTTGCCCTGCTCGAAGTTCAGCGTGTCGCCGCCGAACGCCTCGACGATCGCGGGCTGGCGCACCGACGTGCCGAGGTTGGCACGGAAGCGGATGTCGCGGGTCGGAGACCAGTTCAGGCCGACCTTGAAGTTCTGCACGCCGCCGAAGGTGTTGTAGTCGGACCAGCGGCCGGACACGTCCGCCGATAGGTCCTTGGCGAGGAACAGGTTCTTCAGGATCGGGATGTTCAGCTCGCCGAACACCTCGCCGACGTCGAAGCCGCCGCCGGTCGGGAACTCCTCCGCCGCGGTGGAGGCGCCCGACTCGGTGATTGGATCAGGATGGAAGGCGCCGCTCTCCTGGCGGTACTCGAAGCCGATCGCCAGCCCCAGCGGCCCGTAGGGCAGGTTCAGCACCTTGTTATTGGTGATCGTGCCGCCATAGTCGCGGAACTGGTAGAAGGCGTTCGAGTTGTCGGTGAACGTCACGTATCTGGCGGCCGCCGGACTGATGTTGCCGGCACCGAACGGATTGAGCAGAGCGCATCCCTGTGCCGGGTTGCACAGGCCGGGGTTGAACGGGTCGTTCACGTTGCCGTCGGAACCGAGAGCATTCTCGAAGTTGTCGGCGTTGATCTGGTTGGTTTCGCTGATCGTGGTGTCGGAATAGCCATAGGTGAAGTAGGCGTCGTAGTTCCAGTTGCCGACGATGTTGCCGCGTGCGCCGACCGTGGCTTGCCAGGTATCGGTGCCGGTCTTGTACTGCCGCGGGCCGATATCGGTCGTACGACGGACACCGGTCACCGGCTCGTTGACGCCCAGCGCCTCGGCAAAGGGGTTGCCCTGCGGGACGACGAGGGAGGATGCCAGGTTCGGGTTGCCGGTGACGGGCTGGCCGGACAGCTGCTCCTCGGTGTTCTTGTGAGTGTAGAACGCCGAGGCATAGGCGGTCAGGTGGTCGTTGACGTCGTAGTGCGCCTCGCCGGCAAGGTTGCCCTGGGTTTCGCGATCGGCCAGGTCGCTGTCGTAGCCGTAGTCGTAGCGGCCATTGATGTTCGGCTGCCCGCCGTTGGCGCCGTTGAAGTTCGGGTCGAACGGCACCCGCTGACCGCTGATGGTGGTGAAGCTGCCGAGCGTGCTGCCGTTGACGCCGTTATACCTGCCGGCCACCGGGATGGAGGAGCCAATCGTGTATGGCTCACCTGGCCCGTTGTCGCCGGTCACAACCGGGTCCGCCCAGTCCCGGTCCTTCTGCAGCACCGGGCCGCGATCGAGATAACGGCCGCTGACGGTCACGTTGCCGCGGCCCTGCGCGAAGTCGTGCCCGAAGATCCCGGAGATGTCGCCCTGCAGATCGTCGCCGGACGCGGTGATGTTGCCGCCGAGGTTGATCTGTGAACCGGTGTAATTCTTCTTGGTGATGATGTTGACCACGCCGGCGACCGCATCGGCGCCATAGATAGTGGACGCGCCGTCCTTCAGGATCTCGATCCGGTCGACCAGCTGGATCGGGATGGTGTCGAGGTCCACGCAATCGTTGCCGGTGCCATAGGCGGAATGGACGAAGCGACGGCCGTCGACCAGCACCAGGGTGCGGGTGATGCCGAGGTTGAGCAGGTCGATGCAGGACGAGCCGTTGCCACCGTTGTTGGTGGTGGAGAAGGTGCCGGAGTCGCCGACCGACGGGATCTTCCGCAGCACGTCCTCGATGGTCTGTGAGCTGGACTGCTCGATCTGCTTGGCGGTGACGACGGTGATCGGCGCCTCGCTGGTGACGTTGCTGGTGCGCAGGCGCGAGCCGGTCACCACGACGTTCTCCGCCGCCGGTGCGCTGGTGCCGGCGCTGGTGGATGCGGCGGTCGCGGCGAGCGGGGTCCCGGTGATCTGCGCCAGCTGAGTGCTGGAATCCAGGATGGACGTTCCGGAAGTGCCCGATGAGCCGGACTGGTCCAGGTTCGTCTGCGCGAATGTCGGCATCGGGCCGAGGAACGAGTTGCCAGAGTTGCTTGCCGCCGCGCTGGCGGTCGAGTTCGGCGCGGGCTGCGCGAAGGCGGGTGCTACGCCCAGCGCGGGGCTCAGCGCCAGTGCCGTCACCGACCCTTTCAGAACGCCGCGCAAGCTGAAGTGGTGACGTGTCATCTTCAAGATACTCCAGTCCGACCCGCTCGGAGAAAACGAACGAAACATCCAGGTACGGCGAAGCATTCGCTGAAGAACGATCTTCCCTGCGCAAAGCAACCCTTGTCCGGCAGGCGTCGCTGCCGGATGCCGTTCTGGCACGTCCGGACCGTCTACCCGCCCGTCGGCCTGTAACCGGTTCGTGACCACACTTAAAGTTCACATCACGGCACCCATGCAATAGTCGCATGGACAAGATCAGGACGCTCGGGGCGGAATGTTGCAAAAAAGGCACGCATGGCGCCGATGACGTCATGTCGTCCCGGAGGCGGCCGGCTCCGGAACCGGCTGCGCCGCGTCGTGGCCTTGTCGACGCTTCTTCCCGGCAGCAAAACCGGCTACGTGCGATGAAGGAGCGGTCGCGGCCCGGCTGTCCGGTGGCATCCGTGCCATCCGCATCCAGCCGGCTGCGCGCGCAAGGGGGCACGTGACGATGACGAGACGGTTCGGCTTGCTGGCGGGTGCCGCCTGCACGGTGGCGGCGATGGCGTGTTCGGCCCAGGCGCAGCCGGTGCAGGGGCTGTATGCCGGCGTGGCCGGCGGCGGCAACCTGGCGCAGGACCAGACGGTGCGGCTGTCGCCGCAGCAGCCGAGCGGCGAGCTGCGCTACGGCGCCGGCGAGGTCGGGCTCGGCAGCGTCGGCTGGGGCTTCGGCAACGGGCTGCGGCTCGAGGTCGAGGGCAACTACCGCAACGACCCGCTGCAGCACTTCCGGGGCACGCGCTTCCCCACCCTCGCCGGCGGCTACCAGGAAGACTACGGCGCGATGGCCAACGCCTTGTTCGACATGGATATCGGCAAGAGCTGGCTTTACCCGTATTTCGGCGCCGGCGCCGGCTACATCTGGACGCACGCGGCCGAGCACTACAGCGGCACCAACTATCCCTACGCCGAGCGCCTGGGCGGCACCGACGGCAACTTCGCCTACCAGGGCATCTTCGGCCTGTCGGTGCCGGTGCCCTGGGTGGTCGGGCTGTCGAGCACGATCGAGTACCGCTTCACCTCCATCCTGGGGCCGCAGCGCTTCACCGGTGACGGCATCGGCACGGAAGGGGCGTTCGGGCCCAAGCCCTACGGCACCTCGCGCGGCAACCAGGACATCACCACCAACTTCAACCATTCGCTGCTGCTGGGCGTGCGCTACGAGTTCAACCCCGCACCCCCGCCGCTGCCGCCGACCGCTCCCGCCGTGCCGGCCGCACCAGCGCCGGCGGAAGCGCGCACCTATCTCGTGTTCTTCGACTGGGACCGCTCGGAGCTGACCGCCCGCGCGCGCGAGATCGTGGCCCAGGCGGCGCAGGCCTCCACCCACGTGCAGACCACCCGCATCGAGGTGAACGGCTACGCCGACACCTCCTCCATCCACGGCGGCAGCCGCGGGGCGCGCTACAACCAGGGCCTGTCGGTGCGGCGCGCCACCAGCGTGAAGGTCGAGCTGATCCACGACGGGGTGCCGGCGAGCGCGATCGACATCCACGGCTACGGCGAGACCAGGCCCCTGATTGCCACCGGCCCGAACACACGCGAGCCGCAGAACCGACGCGTCGAGATCATCCTGCGCTGAACCGCAACCGGTTCATGGCCGTCCAGCGGCCGCGGTCCGGCTCGTTGTCCTGACGAGCATCCCAGGCCGGTCAGGTGACGACACCTGATCGGCTGATGCTCCAGGCGGCGCCTGGTCCGCCGGAGCGGCGTCTGGGAGGCGCTAGCCCAGCCCGGCGAACAGCGAGGTGGACAGGTAGCGCTCGGCGAAGGAAGGCACGATCACCACGATCTGCTTGCCCCTGTGCTCCGGCTTGCGGGCCAGGAGCAGGGCGGCGTGCAGCGCGGCGCCGGAGGAGATGCCGATCGGCAGGCCTTCAAGGCGCGCGCAGCGGCGGGCGGCGGCGATCGACTCGCGCTCCGACACCGTCAGCACGCCGTCCAGGCTGTCCAGCTCCAGCACGCTCGGGCAGAACCCGGGGCCGATGCCCTGGATGCCGTGCGGACCCGGCTCGTCGCCGTTCAGTACGGCGCTTTCCGCCGGCTCCACGCCGTAGACCAGCAGCCCGGGGCGGCGCGGCTTGAGCACCCGCGCGATCCCGGTGGCGGTGCCGCCGGTGCCGATGCCGGCCACCACGATGTCGACGTCGCCGCCGGTGTCGGCCCAGATCTCCTCCGCCGTGGTGGCGGCGTGGATGTCCGGGTTGGCCGGGTTGTCGAACTGGCGCGGCATCCAGGAATCCGGGGTGTCGGCCAGGATCTCGCGCGCGCGGGCGATGGCACCCGCCATGCCAAGCCGCGACGGGGTGAGCTCCAGCTGCACGTCCATCAGCCGCAGCATCTTGCGCCGCTCGATCGAGGCGCCCTCGGGCATGGTCACGATCAGCCGGTAGCCGCGCGAGGCGGCGACGAAGGCCAGCGCGATGCCGGTGTTGCCCGAGGTCGGCTCCACCAGCACGGTGCGGCCAGGGGTGATGGTGCCTTCCCGCTCCGCGGTCAGCAGCATCGCGGCACCGATCCGGTCCTTGACCGAGCCGAGCGGGTTGAAGAACTCCAGCTTGCAGGCCACGCGGGCCGGCAGTTCGTCCTCGCGTGTCAGGCGCGGCAGGGCGACCAGCGGCGTGCCGCCGATCGTCTCGACGATGCTGTTGTAGATCCGCCCGCGCGGGGCGGCGAACTCCGGCACCGCTGCGGTGTCGGCGGCTGCCATGTGCTTTCGTGCCATGGGCCTGTCATAGCACCAATCTGCATCGTGGATAAGCGGGGCCCTTCCTGCTATGCAGCAGGCGTGCCGCGCCTGCGGATCGCGTCACGACCGAACGGAGA
This sequence comes from uncultured Acetobacteraceae bacterium, assembly GCA_964245705.1. Classification (GTDB taxonomy): domain Bacteria; phylum Pseudomonadota; class Alphaproteobacteria; order Acetobacterales; family Acetobacteraceae; genus Lichenicola. The sequence continues at coordinate 6,910 of CAXTOD010000041.1, read as the reverse complement.
CACCGGAATGCTGCTTCGGCGCGACAGGGCGATGATCGCGGTGCTCATCATGCTGGACGTGGCGTTCCACGCCGGCCGCGCCGGCACCGTGAGTGCCGCCGACATCGCCGAACGGGCCGGGCTCGCGCGCCGGGGGATCGAGCCGCTGCTGCAGGGCCTGTCGCGCTCGTCGCTGCTGGAAAGCGTGCGCGGGCCGCGCGGCGGCTACCGGCTGGGCCGGCCGCGTCGCGACATACGCTTGAGCGAGGTGGTCGAGGTGGCGGTGTCGGAGGATGCGGCCGGCGAGGACGGGCCGGTCGGCGAGCTGTTCGCCCGCGTGGTCGAGCCGACCTGGCGCCGGTTCGACGACAGCCTGCGCGCCCAGCTGCACGAGCTGACCCTGGACGACCTGGTGCGTCGTGCCGAGGGCGCCGGGTTGCGCCGCCCCCTGGCAGAGCCGATCAGCTTCTCCATATAAGGCTCGTCACACGATCTGTCGGGAGCGGCCGCGCTTCCGGCAAACCACTGCCTTGCGTTGTGGTCCAGTTGACCCGCGTCTTCTGCCCGTTATCCATGCGGTGCCGCCGCCATCCCGGGCTGCCGCTTCCCGTTCGATGGCCTCCGAGGACACATCGTCATGACCATCCAGCTTGGCCAGGTCGCCCCCGACTTCGAGCAGGACACCACGCACGGGCGGATCCGCTTCCACGCCTGGCTCGGCAGTTCCTGGGGCGTGCTGTTCAGCCACCCGAAGGACTTCACCCCGGTCTGCACCACCGAGCTCGGCGCCGTCGCCAGGCTCGGGCCGGAATGGGCAAGGCGCGACGTCAAGGTGATCGGGCTGTCGGTCGACCCGGTGGACAGCCACCGCCGCTGGGAGGGCGACATTGCGGACACGCAAGGTGCCGAGGTGGACTTCCCGATGATCGCCGACCCGGACCGCAGCGTGTCCGCCCTTTACGGCATGGTGCACCCCGAGGCGGACCCGAGCGTCACCGTGCGCACCGTGTTCATCATCGATCCCCACAAGAAGGTGCGTCTGAGCCTCACCTATCCGCCCTCCACCGGACGCAACTTCGACGAGGTGCTGCGCGTGATCGACAGCCTGCAGCTGACCGACATGCACAAGGTGACCACGCCGGCGAACTGGACCAACGGCGACGACGTCATCATCGCGCCGAGCGTCAGCGACGAGGCCGCCCACGGCCTGTTCCCGGACGGCTGGACGACGCTGAAGCCCTACCTGCGCATGGTGAGGCAGCCGACCGCCCCGTAGCGTCCATCCCATGTTTCCCGGCGGGTGGAGCTCCGGCTCCGGCCCGCCGTTTCCCAGGATCAGCGTCCGTGCCCGATCAGACCATTCCAGTCACGAAGAAGCCGACCGGCGTCGAAACGCTTAAGCAGGGCAGCCACGGCCTGCGCGGGCGGCTGGCGGAAGAGCTGGCGGAGGGCGGCGTCCAGGTCAGCGAGGACGCCTACAACCTGCTCAAGTTCCACGGCAGCTACGAGCAGTTCGACCGCGACACCGCGACCGCGCTCAAGCAGCAGAAGCTCGAGAAGGACTACCAGTTCATGGTCCGGGTCCGCATGCCGGGCGGCGTGCTGACGGCAGACCAGTATCTCGGGCTGGACCGGCTGGCGGACAGCCACGCCAACGGCACGCTGCGCATCACCACCCGGCAGGGCATCCAGTTCCACGGCATCCTGAAGGGCGAGCTCAAGGCGTCGATCGCTGCCATCAACCACACCCTGCTGACCACCCTGTCCGCCTGCGGCGACGTGGTGCGCAACCTGATGACCACGGCGGCGCCGCGCCGCGACGCGCGCCACGCCCGGCTGCGCGAGGATGCCAACATGCTGTCAGCGGCGCTGCTGCCGCGCAGCCGCGGCTATCACCAGATCTTCCTCGACGAGGAGCCGGTCGCCGGGTACGACGAGACCGAGACGTTGTACGGGCCGACCTACCTGCCGCGGAAGTTCAAGATCGGCCTGGCCGTTCCCGAGGACAACAGCGCCGACGTGCTGTCCAACGACCTGGCCGCGATCGCCCTGTTCGACGAGGCGGACCAGCTGGTGGGCTACACCATCGCGCTCGGCGGCGGGCTCGGCATGACGCACAACCGCGCCGACACCTTTCCGCGGCTCGCCTCGCCGGTCTGCTTCGTCGGTCCCGACCGGCTGCTGGCCGTGGTCGAGGCGGTGATCCGGCTGCAGCGCGACCACGGCGACCGCACCGACCGCAGGCGCGCCCGGCTCAAATACGTGGTCGAGGACCGCGGCCTGGAGTGGGTCAAGCGCACGCTCGACTCCTATTACGGCGAGACCCTGGAGGAGCCGCGTTCCTTCGGCCGGCTGCACATCCCCGAGCTGCTCGGCTGGCACGAGCAGGGTGACGGGCTGTGGTGGCTGGGCGTGCCGGTGCCGTCCGGACGGATCCAGGACACGGACACGGTGACGCTGCGCACGGCGCTGCGCAAGGTGGTGCAGCGCTACCGGGTCGACCCGGTGATGACGGCGCAGCAGGACGTGCTGCTATCCAACATCCGGCCGGAGGACCGCGCGGCGATCGACGGGATCCTGGCCGGGCACGGCGTGGTGCCGGCGAGCGCGCTGTCGACCTTTTCGCGCTTCGCCCTCGCCTGCCCCGCCCTGCCTACCTGCGGCTTGGCGCTGACCGAGGCGGAGCGGGTGCGCGAGCCGATCGTCGCCACCCTGGACGGGCTGCTGCGCCGGCACGGCCTGCAGGACCGCCGGATCAGCTTGCGCATCACCGGCTGCCCGAACGGCTGCGCGCGCTCCTATGCCGGCGACATCGGGTTGGTGGGACGCATCCCGGGCCACTATGCGATCTATGTCGGCGGCGACTTCGACGGCCACACCCTGTCGTTCCGGCTGCTCGACCGCGTGCCGGAAGCCCGGCTCGGCGACAGCTTCGCGCCGCTGTTCGAGGCCTGGGCGTCGCAGGGCCTGCCGGGGGAAGGGTTCGGCCCGTTCTGCACCCGGATGGGACGCGACGCGCTGCTGGCGCTGACCGGCGACAAGGCCGCCTGAAACCGGTCCCGGTTCGGGCCGGGTGGTCGCCACTCCTACGAGGTCTGGGTGTTCTTCCTGGCCTTGCGGTGCGGCTTGCCGGTCGTCCTGTGCGTGCCGCCCTTGGTGGCGGGCGCGACATAGGGCGTCACCACGGCCGGACGCGGCACGCCGGTCGCGTCCACGGTCGCCGCCACGTGCAGCAGGGTCCGCGGTCCGCCGCCGCTCGGCACCAGGCTGACGCTGAAGCCGTCCGGGCCGGCATAGGCGGTGGTGGCGGTGTAGTCGATCAGGGTCTGGTTGTTGTAGTTGTGGATGAACGCCTTGCCGTGCTCCGGCAGGTCCTGCAGCAGGAACGACGCGTAGGCGGTCCCGTCCGGCTGCGACACGGCGAGGGCGCACAGCCCGTCGTCGGAGCGCACCGCCATGGTCACGTTGCGTCCGGCGGGAGCTGTCGTCACCGGGCTCACCGTGCAGACCGCCGAGCGCTTCAGGTAGCCGAACGGATCGGGCGCGATCGCGGCGGCCGGGGCCGGTGGCGGCCGGTGCGCGCAGCCGGCGATCAGCAGGCCGGTCAACAGGATGGATGCAGCAGCTCGCACGTGCACTCAACAGCTCCGAAGATCAAGGCGGCCCACGCCGGGATGCCAACGTCCTGTGCGGGAGGATGCTCTAGGGCAAAAGCCGGCGCGGCGGAAGACCGGCCGCGACCCGACCATCCGCCCGCGCCTGCCCGGCGGCGGAGAGGACGACGCGGCGCATGCTTGCCTGGGACCGGTTGCGGCGCTAGACCACGGTCCCGTCGTGCCGCGACGGCTTTCCGCGCCAACCGATGCGGTTCTGCCACAGGTGATGTGTCACTGCGCCATTGGATTGGAATTATGCTTGCGGAACCGCGTCTTAGAGCCGAGCCTTCAACCGCTGGATGAACGCGACTCGACGACTCGGGCGGGATTCGCTTCCGCCAGCACGGTTCCTGTCCTGGAGAACACCATGGCTTTCCTCATGAGGCGCGTCGCAGCGGGATTGGCGGTGGCCACGCTTCTCGGGGGACAGGCGGTCGCCGCGGGGCAGTGCGGCATCTCGTCGGCGCGACAGGCCTTCGACGTGCAGGGGCTGAAGAGCGAGCTCATGGTGACGGCGCTGTCCTGCAACGCCCAGGAACGCTACAACGCGTTCGTGCAGAAGTTCCGGCCGGACCTGAACGCCCAGGAGGCCGCCCTGAACGGGTACTTCCGCACCACCTATGGCCGCGGCGCGCAGGTGGCGCACGACGACTACATCACCCAGCTCGCCAACGTGCAGTCCGAGCGCGGGCTGAAGGCCGGGGTCGCCTTCTGCCAGCAGCGCATCAGCATGTTCGACGAGGTGTCGGTGCTCCGGGACGCGGCCGACCTGGGCGGCTACGCCGAGGCCAAGGACATCGTCCAGCCGGCCAGCTACGAGACCTGTTCCGCGCCCAGCGCCGCCGGCCATCCCGGCCGGGTGCGCCGCATCCGCGCCATGAGCCACAGCCACAAGGGCTGAACCGTTCTTCCCGGGGTGGGGGGATCCGGGGGACCGTGCGGCGGCGCACGGTCCCCTTTTCGTTGCCGGGCGCGTTGCGACGTTTTCCTGGCGGTCAGTCGGTCGCCTTGGGCTTCCCGCCGGACGGCTTCTTGTCGCTGTTCTGCTTCTTGAGGTGCACCGTCTGGCCCTGCACCAGGTCGGTCGGCGGGTTGACGATGACCTGCTCGCCGCCGTCCAGGCCGTGTCCCAGCTCGGCCTCGGTGCCGGTGTCGCGGTTGATCACGATCGGGCGCATCGACACCTTGGTCCCGTCCAGCACGGCGACGTGCAGGCCGGCGGAGTCGAAGATCAGCGCGGCGTCGGGGATCACCACCAGCGGCTCCGGGCGCTGCACGTCGAACGACACGGTGACGAACAGGCCGGAGCTCAGCTTGTGCGCGCGGTTGTCGATGTCGACCTCGACCAGCTCGGAGCGCGAGTTCTGCGCCAGCGAGGTGGAGAACCGCGACACCACCGCCTTGAACACCTGGCCGGGCAGCTCGGGCACGGTGACGTGCGCCGGCAGCCCGTCATGGATGCCGACGAACTGGCTTTGCGGCACGTAGACCTGGCAGCGCAGCACGTCGTCCTGGTCGATGTGCAGCAGCGTGGTGCCGCTGCTGGTGTCGCTCTGCACCAGGGTGCCGACGTCGACGTTGCGCTGGGTGATCACCCCGTCGAACGGGGCGACCACGCGCTCGAACCCGACTAGCGCCACCAGCCGGTCCACCGTCGCCTGCTGGGCGCGTATGTTGGCCACCGCGACGCCGATCCCGGCCTGGGCGCTGCCGACGCTCTGGGTGCTGACGTTGAAGTTGGTGACCTGGGTATCGCGGTCCTGGACCGTGCCCCAGCCTTCCGCCGCCAGGATCTGCGACCGGGCGCTGTTGATCTTGGCGTTGCTGGAGGTCGCCTGCGCCTGCTTGAGGCTGGCCTGGGCCTGGGCCAGCTGCGCCTGCAGCTGGCCGAGCTGGGCCTGCGCCTGTTCCAGCTGCTGGTCGAGGTCGGGGGCGGCGATCCTGAGCAGCAGGTCGCCCTTCTTCACCCGGCTGCCGATGTCGACGTAGCGCTGGCCGATGAAGCCGGTGGCGCGCGCATACAGGTCGGCCGAGGCGTAGGCCACGGTCTGGCCAGGCAGGGAAGTGGCGGCGACGTCGGCGGTCTTCTTCGCCTTTGCCACCTCCACCTCCGGCACCTCGTGCTGGGATTGCGACAGCGTTCTGGACGCGGAGTCCGACTGCTGCCAATGGTTGTACACGCCCCAGCCGATCAGCAGCGCCAGCGGGATGGCCACGAACAGGCCGTAGCGGCGGGGCGGCGCGGGCGGTGGCGGCTCCGGGTCCCCCTCCTTCTTCCCGGAGTCGTTCTTCCCGCGGTCCTGCTTCCCGCGGTCCTGCTTCCGAGCGTCATGGTCACGGTCGTCCTCGGCAGGGTCGTAACGGTCGTCGGGCGGCGATCCGGAGCGGTCCCCCGTGGCGTCGTCCCGCGCGTCCTGGTGGCGGTCGTCGCGATCGTCGCGCGCGGCGCCGTGCTCGTCGCGGGCCGGCCGGCGTGCGTCGTCAGCGGGGTTCATACGTAGTCCTCCGGGGACCGGACCGGCCCGCTGCGCAGCAGCGTGTACAGGAACGGCACGAACAATAGCGTGGAACAGGTGCCGACGGTGATGCCGCCGATCACCGCCCGCGCCAGCGACGCGTTCTGCTCGCCGCCCTGCCCCAGGTTGAGCGCCATCGGGATCAGGCCGACCACCATGGCGCCCGCCGTCATCAGCACCGGGCGCAGGCGGGCGTCGCCGGCGGCGATGGCGCCCTCGATCGCCGAGCAGCCGGTCTGCTCGCGGTGCTCGCGGGCAAAGGTCACCAGCAGGATCGAGTTCGCCGACGCCACGCCCACGCTCATGATCGCCCCCATCAGCGAGGCGATCGAGAAGGTGGTGTGGGTGATGAACAAGGAGAACACGATGCCCGAGAACACCAGCGGCAGCGCGCTCAGCACCACGAACGGGTCGCCCCAGTCCTGGTAGTTCAGCACCATCAGCAGGTAGACCGCGATCACCGCGACGCCGAGGCCGATCTCGATGTGGGTGAAGGCGCTGTTCATGCTCTCGATCTGGCCGCGCACCAGCACCTTGTCGCCGGCCTGGAGGTGTTTGGTTTCGAGCTTCACCGCCTGGTTGATCTCGGCGGCGGCGGAGCCGAGGTCGCGGTCCTGCACGGCGGCGTAGACGTCGAAGGTCGGCTCGGTGTTGACGTGGCTTTCCACCGACGGCTCCACGCCGCGGTGGAAGGAGGCGACGTTGCGCAGCAGGGTGATCGGCTGCGCGCTCACCACGCCGTTGTTGGTGGTGTAGATC
>CAXTOD010000040.1:10492-14157 GCA_964245705.1 uncultured Acetobacteraceae bacterium | reverse complement strand
CGTCGGGCTGGAAGGTGCGGCCGAGCCGCCGCCGCGGATCGGCACCGGCATCGCCGAGCTCGACCGGGTGCTGGGCGGGGGCCTGGTCCCGGCCTCGGTGGTGCTGGTGGGCGGCGATCCCGGCATCGGCAAGTCCACCCTGATGCTGCAGGCCGCAGCCGCGATGGCGGCGGCCGGACGGCGGGTGCTGTACATTTCCGGCGAGGAGGCGGTGGACCAGCTGCGCATGCGCGGCCGCCGCCTGGGGCTGTCGGCGCCGGGGCTGGAGCTGGCGGCGGCGATCAACGTGGTCGACATCGCGCAAACGCTGGAAACCGAGCGCGACGTCGCCCTGGTGGTGATCGACAGCATCCAGACCATGTGGCTGGAGACGGTGGAGAGCGCGCCCGGCTCGGTAAGCCAGGTGCGCTCCGCCGGGTTCGAGCTGATCCGCCTGGCCAAGAGCCGCGGCTTCGGCCTGATCCTGGTCGGCCACGTGACCAAGGAAGGGGCGCTGGCCGGGCCGCGCGTGCTGGAGCACATGGTCGACGCGGTGATGTACTTCGAGGGCGACCGCGGCCACCAGTTCCGCATCCTGCGCGCGGCCAAGAACCGGTTCGGCGCCACCGACGAGATCGGCGTGTTCGAGATGACCGATCGCGGGCTGTCGGAGGTGCCGAACCCGTCGGCGCTGTTCCTGGCCGAGCGGCGCGGCAACATCGCCGGCTCCGCGGTGTTTGCAGGGCTGGAAGGCACGCGTCCGGTGCTGCTGGAGGTGCAGGCGCTGCTGGCGCCGAACAGCGGCTCGTCGCCCAGGCGGGCCGTGGTCGGCTGGGACGCGGCCCGGCTGAACATGCTGCTGGCGGTGCTGGAAACCCGCTGCGGGCTCAGGCTGTCCGGCTCCGACGTGTATCTCAACGTGGCGGGCGGCCTGCGGGTCAACGAGCCGGCGGCGGACCTGGCGGTGGCGGCGGCTCTCGCTTCGGCCGCCACCAACCAGCCGACCGCTGCCTCCTCGGTGTATTTCGGCGAGGTGGGCCTGAGCGGCGAGGTGCGGCAGGTGAGCCAGGTGGAAGCACGGCTGAAGGAAGCGCAGAAGCTCGGCTTCGAGCACGTGTTCCTGCCCAGGCGGGTGGCGCGCGGACGCAACCGGCTGGTGGCGCCCGACGGCGTGCGGCTGGAGGAGATCGGCCACCTGTCCGACCTGACCGCCTCCTTCTCGGACACGCTGGCGGCGGACGGCTAGAGCGTCATCCGGCCGAACCGACTCGGCCGGATAAAGATGCTCGAGAAGACAATGAGCTGGAACATGATCCGTGAGCCGACGCGAACGGATCATGTTCTAGGCGTTTGGGATCGGTTAACCGCTTTTCCCCATGCTGGTGTCCATGCACGGCACGACGCTTGAACGGGAACCAGCGGGCGCAGGGCACGAGCACGCCCTGGCGCTGCATCGCGCCGGGGACCGGGCTGCCGCCGAGGCGGCCTGGCGCGCTTGGCTGGCACGGATGCCCGACGACGCCCTGGCGCTGGCCAACCTCGGCGGCCTGCTGAACCAGGACTGCCGGTTCGACGAGGCGGAGCCGATCCTGCTCCAGGCGGTGGCGCTCGATCCGTCCTGCTGGACCGCCTGGTCCAACCTCGGCAACACCATGGTGGAGCGCCAGCGCCTCGACGACGCGATCGCTGCCTTCAGCAACGCGCTGCGGCTCCATCCGGCGCACGGCCCAACCCTGGCCAACCTCGGCGTCGCCCTGACCGCGCGCGGCGCGCCGGCGCAGGCGCTCACCTTTCTCGACCTGGCAGCCGCCTTGGAGCCGGACAACGCCGAGACGCGCTGCAACCGCGCCCTGGCGCTGCTCGCCAACGGCGACTGGACGGAAGGCTTTGCCGAGTACGAGTGGCGCTGGCGCACGCGAGCCAAGCCGCCACATCCCTACCGGGTGCCGTGCTGGGAAGGCGAAGGGTTCGAAGGCCGCACCCTGCTTCTGCACGACGAGGGCGGGTTCGGCGACACGCTGCAGTTCATCCGCTATGCGGCCCTTGCCAAGGCGCGTGGCGGCACCGTGGTGCTGCGCGTGCGCCAGCCCCTGGTGGCGCTGCTGTCCCGACTGCCGGAACTGGACCGGGTGGTGGCGCACGACGCCCCGCTGCCGCGCTTCGACCTCCACTGCCCGATGTTCACCCTGCCGCGCGTGTTCGGCACCACCCCGGACACCGTGCCGGCCGCGGAGAGCTACCTCCGGCCAAACCCGGACGGGGTGGCGGCGTGGCGGCAACGGCTCGAGCTGGACCTGCCGCCCGATCCGGACGGATACCGGCCGATGCGGATCGGGCTGGTCTGGGCCGGCGGCCCGCACCCTTATGCCCGCGAGTCGGCGCTGGCGGACCGCCGCCGCTCCATCCGCCTCCACGACCTCCTGCCGTTGGCAGGCGTGGCCCCGGGCGCGCTGTTCTACAGCCTGCAGAAGGGGGAAGCGTCGGCGGACGCGCTGCATCCGCCGTCCGGCCTGCGCCTGATCGACCATACCGGGTCGATCGACAGCTTCGACGACACCGCGTCCCTGGTGTCGCAGCTCGACCTGGTGATCGCCGTCGACACCTCGACCGCGCACCTCGCGGCAGCGCTCGGCCGGCCGGTCTGGATGCTGTCGCGCTACGACCAGTGCTGGCGCTGGCTTACCGGCCGCACCGACACGCCCTGGTACCGGACCATGCGCCTGTACCAGCAGCCGGCGCCGTTCGACTGGACCGGTCCGATCGCCCGGCTCTGCGACGACCTGTCCGTCCTGGCCCGGAACCCGACGCAGGCCATCCTGCCTGCGTGATCCGGCTGCCGGACCGGCTCAGGCGAACAGCCCGAGCAGCGGGTCGGTGGTGCTGGCGACGCCGGAGGACGGGTTCGACACGCCGTTGATCAGCGAGAACAGGTTCGTGCTCGACACCGCATCGCCGGCCAGCAGCGCGGCCAGGCCGGTCGGCGCGTTGCTCACGGCGGCGGCCTTGGCGATCAGGTACTGCTCGGCGGTCTGCTTGATCCCGGCCGGGCTGGTCATGGTCTTGAGGTCGACCTTCTGCGTCAGCAGCGAGACCTGCTGGTCGTAGTCCAGCGCCCCGAAATAGCTGCCCATGCCGAGCGCCGTGGTCACCACCGACAGCAGCTTGGCGTTCGCCATCAGCCCGGTGATGCTGGTGATGCTGCCCATGGTGCGGGTGTAGTACAGCGCGTCGTCCATCCCGGGATACTCGGTGCCCATCTGCGTCTCGTACGCGTTGGTCTCGTAGCCGGACACGATCGTCTTGACGTTCGACGCGTCGTCGAGGGCGGGGGTGGTGCCGCCCGACACCGCCGGCAGCACCACCAGGGAAGCGCCGCTGGCCACCGCCCGCGCCGAGCCGGACAGCAGGGTGACGGTGCCGCTGCCGTCGACGCTGCCGATCGTGCCGATGCTGACCCCGCCGCTCGTGACGATCTGCCCGGGCTTCAAGGTCTTGCCCGCGTTCCCCAGCGACAGCGTCTGCCCGCCGACGGCGGTCGCGCCGGCGGCGGTCAACCTGGTGCCGACGTTGGCGAAGCTGCCGGAGCCGCCGAAGGTCATGGTGCCGAGGGTCAGCGCGGAGATCTTCAGTCCCGAGCTGCCGAGCTGGCGGTATTCCATGCGTTCTCTTCCTGATCGATGAATGGT
>CAXTOD010000040.1:0-10482 GCA_964245705.1 uncultured Acetobacteraceae bacterium | reverse complement strand
AGCCCGGTCACGACCTGGATGGTGTCGCCCGCGTTGATCTTGATCGCGGCGGGCTTGGTCAGGGTGACGTTGCCGAAGCTGTCCACCGACTTCACCGTGCCGATCTCGGTGCTGCCGTCGGTCAGTATCTGGCCGGCGGACAGCGTCTTGCCGGCCTGGCCCAGGTCGAGGCGGCCGCTGGAGTCCACGGTGCTGGCGGTGGCGACCGCGATCGCGGTGCCGAAGGAGCGCGCCAGCGTGTTGATGCCGTTGGTGGGCGGGTCGATGACCGTGAAGCCGCCGCTGCCGGACACGGCGGCGTCGAAGCCGGCGGCGGTGACCGCACCCTGCAGCGCCGCGAGCTGGTCTTCACCGACACGATGTCGGCCCGCTTGGTGACCGCGCCGCTCGCGTTGGTGGCCAGCGCCAGGCTGTAGACGGTGTTGCCGGCGCTGTCGGTCGAGGTGGTCACCGCCGGCGCGCCCGGCGAGGCGGTGACGGTGCCGGATGCGGTCACGCTATAGGTGGCGCCGCTGTCGGTCGCGGCGGCGGCGGCCTGAAGCGCGCTCGCGATCGAGGCCGACGCGCTGCCGTCGTTGAGCACGAACGACCACTGCACGCCCGGCGCCGACGCCGTCTGCTGGCTGCCGCTCAGGCTCCAGGCGGTGTTCTGCATCGTCAGCGAGGAGGTGGAAGCGCCGCTCGTGGCCAGGGACATCGCGGCGGGAGGGCCGAGCGACGCGGTTTGGCTGTTGCGGTCGCTGGTGGCGCGGGCGAAGTGCAGGTAGTCGGTGTTGTCGGTTTCGCTGACCAGGGAGGTGCTGGAGTCTGCGGTCTGGGTGAGCAGGTCCTTGAGCACCGCGGTCTGGCTGATCTGGCCGCTCAGGTTGTAGGCGCCGGTGAGCACCTGCAGCGCCTTGTAGTTGGACAGGATCGCGGCCGGCGTGGTCAGGGTGGCGGCGGTGCTGGTGAAGCTCGCGGCGGTCGAGGCAACCTGCCTGTCGCTCGCGACAAAGCGCGACACCTGCGTCTGCTCGTCCTTGATCGTGGACAGGTAGACCGACAGCGCGGTCGAACTCGAAACTCCGGACATGCACGCCTCGGGCGGAACCGTCGCAGCATGATCTGCAAGCCCTGGGCCAGCCTTGGACCGCGACAGGGCGGGGTTGCGACGGCGGAACCCGGCAGGAGGTGCCGGGTGCGGCCCGGCAGATCCTGCCGGGCGGCAAGAGCTGCCGGGCCGGTTCAGCCGGCCTCGAGCCGGTCCAGGCGTCGCAGCGACGGGAACAGCCGCATCCACAGGGCGGCCACGACCAGCGTCCCCAGGCCGCCCGCCACCACCGCCGGCGTGGTGCCGATCAGGGCGGCCAGGCCGCCGGATTCGAACTCGCCGAGCTGGTTGGAGGTGACGATGAACAGGAGGTTCACCGCCGACACGCGCCCGCGCATCTCGTCGGGCGTGCCGAGCTGCACCAGGGTGGAGCGCACCACCACGCTGACCACGTCGGCCGCCCCCAGCACCGTCATGGCGGCGATCGACAGCGGCAGCAAGCGCGACAGGCCGAACACGATCGTGGCGATCCCGAACACGATCACCGCGGCGAACATCAGCCGCCCGGCCTGGCCGCGGATCGGCCGTCGCGCCAGCAGCAGCGACATCGCCAGCGCGCCGATCGCCGGCGAGCCGCGCAGCAGGCCGAGCGCCATCGGGCTGCCGTGGAGGATGTCGAGCGCGTAGACCGGCAGCAGCGCGGTGGCGCCGCCGAGCAGCACCGCGAACAGGTCCAGCGAGATGGCACCCAGGATGGACGGGCGCGAGCGGATGAAGGCGAGGCCGCCGAACACGGCCGCGAGCGAGACCGGCCCGCGCGGCCGCGGGGGCTGCTCCAGCCGCACGAGGCTCATCGCGACCAGCGACGACACGAACATCAGGGCGCAAACCCAGTAGGCGGTGCCGGGACCGGCCAGGGTGAGCAGGCCGCCTGCCGACGGCCCGACGATGCTGGCGGTCTGGAACAGCGACGCGTTCAAGGCGGCCGCGCGCGAGAACAGGGAGGGGGGCACCAGGCTCGGCAGCAGCGCCTGCAGGCTCGGGCCCTCGAACGCCTTGGCGGCGCCGAACACGGCGACCACGCCGTAGATCGCCGCCGGGGTCAGCGCGTGGCGGATCGTGCCCCAGGCCAGCACGAGGGAGCACAGCGCTTCGACCGCCTGGCAGCACATGGCGACGCGACGGCGGTCGAACCGGTCGGCGACGTGGCCGGACACGAACACCAGCAGCAGCATCGGCAGGAACTGTGCCAGCCCGATCAGGCCGAGCGTGAGCGGCCGGTGGGTCATGGCGTAGGCCTGCCAGCCGATCGCCACCGCCTGGATCTGGAATCCGAGCGAGGACAGCGAGCGGCTGCCGATGAAGCCGAGCAGGCCGCGATGGCCGAGCAGAGACGGCGCCACGGTTCCGCCCTGGCCGTCAGCCACGGGCGCGTACCCTCAGCCGTGCCCGGTTGGCAAGGTTGGCGCCGAGCACGCCGGCCAGGATCACCAGCGCCATCGGCAGGATGCTGACCGCCTGGAACAGGCCCATGGCCACGCCGCTGGCGGCACCGAGCGAGAACTGGATCGTGCCGAGCAGCGCGGACGCGCTTCCGGCGTGCCGGGCGTGGCTCCCCAGCGCGATCACCGTGGCGTTGGGCCCGATGAAGCCGAGCGAGCCCATCAGCCAGGTGATCGGCAGCAGGGTCGCCGGCAGCACCCCGTGCGGACCGGCGAGGCCGGTCGCCACCACCAGCACCAGCACCAGCGAGGCGAGGGTGAGGGAGGCGAGGCCTGCCGTCATCATCCGCACGGTGCCGATCCGCGTCACCAGCCGGGCGTTCACCTGGGTGCCGGCGATGTAGAAGAAGGCGTTGACCCCGAACAGGGCGCCGAACGCCGGCGGCGAGAAGTGCAGCACGCGCTCGAACACCACCGGCGAGCCGGACAGGTAGGCGAACACCACGAAGGTCGAGAACCCGACGATCAGGGTGTTGGTCAGAAATACCGGCTCGCGCAGGATCAGCAGGTAGCGGACCAGCACCTCGACCGGCGACAGGCGCAGCCGCATCGCGCGCGGCAGGGTGTCGGGCAGCGCGAACCGCACCGCCAGCACCGAGACGACGCCGTACAGCGTGGCCACCCAGAAGATCCAGCGCCAGCTTGCCACCGCCAGCACCAGCCCGCCCAGGGTGGGCGCCAGCACCGGCACCACGCCCAGCACCAGCATGAGCTGCGACATGATGCGCGCTCCCTGGTTGCCGGTCGCCACGTCGCGCACGATCGCGCGCGGGATCACCATGCCGGCCGAGCCGCCCACGGCCGCCACGAAGCGGAAGGCGGTGAAGCTCCAGATGTCGTGGCTGACGGCGCAGCCGATCGAGCCCGCGGTGTAGATCGCCATGCCGAGCAGCAGCGGCCGCCTGCGCCCCCAGCGGTCCGAGGCCGGGCCCTGGCTGAACTGGCCGACCGCGAGGCCGGCGAACCAGGCGGCGAGCGTGATCTGCGACGAGCCGGGGCCGGCGCCGAGCGCCTCGTCCAGCTTGGGGAAGGCCGGGAGGTACATGTCGGTCGAGAGCGGGCCGACGGCGCTGAGCGCGCCCAGCATCACGATCAGCCACACCGGCATGGTGCCCGGCTTCAGGGCGGCGGAAACCGTGGTCTGGGCGACCTCGGCTGGCGGCGGAGCGGGGGCGGGCACGGCGGGCGAGGCGATCAGCCGCCGGTGCCCCCCACCGTGAGCCCGGTCATCTTGAGCGTGGGCTGGCCCACGCCGACCGGCACGCCCTGTCCGTTCTTGCCGCAGGTGCCGATGCCGGGGTCGAGCGCCATGTCGTTGCCGATCATGCTGACCTTGGTCATCGCGTCCGGGCCGTTGCCGATCAGGGTGGCGCCGCGCACCGGGGCGGTGACCCGGCCGTCCTCGATCAGGTAGGCCTCGGAGGCGGCGAACACGAACTTGCCGGAGGTGATGTCGACCGAGCCGCCGCCGAAATTAACGGCGTAGAGGCCTTTCTTCACGGAGCGGATCATCTCGTCGGGCGTGTGGACGCCGTTCAGCATCACCGTGTTGGTCATGCGCGGCATCGGCATGTGCGCGTAGGACTGGCGGCGGCCGTTGCCGGTGGGCTGGACGTTCATCAGCCGGGCGTTCATGCGGTCCTGGATGTAGCCGGTGAGGATGCCGTCCTCGATCATCACGGTGCGGCCGGCGGGGGTGCCCTCGTCGTCGACGGTCAGGCTGCCGCGCCGGTCGGGCAGGGTGCCGTCGTCGACCACCGTGACCCCCTTTGCCGCCACCTGCCTACCGACTAGGCCGGCGAAGGCGGAGGTGCCCTTGCGGTTGAAGTCGCCTTCGAGGCCGTGGCCGACCGCCTCGTGCAGCAGGATCCCGGGCCAGCCCGGGCCCAGCACCACCTCCATCTCGCCGGCCGGCGCCGGGCGGCTGTCGAGGTTGACCAGGGCCTGGCGCAGCGCCTCGTCGACGGCGTGCTGCCAGCTCGCCTCGGTCAGCACGCGCCCGAAGGCGTGTCGGCCGCCGGTGCCGTAGCTGCCGCTTTCCCGCCTGCCGTCCTTTTCCACCACCACCGACACGTTGATCCGCACCAGCGGGCGGATGTCGGCCACGCGGTGGCCGTCGGCGCGCAGGATCTGCACCGCCTGCCATTCGGCGGCGAGCGAGGCCATCACCTGCACCACCCGGCTGTCCCGGCCGCGCGCATAGGCGTCGATGGCGGACAGCAGCGCGGCGCGGGTCGCGAACTCGGCCTCACGCAGGGGGTTGGCGTCGCCGTAGAGGTGGGCGTTGGTGGCGCACGGGGCGTCGGCGACGGTGCCGCTGCGTCCGGCGCGCACCTGCCCGACAGTGCCGGCGGCGCGCAACAGGGACGACTCGCTGATCTCGTCGGAATGGGCGTAGCCGGTCTCGTCGCCCAGCACCGCGCGCAGGCCGAAGCCCTGGCTGGTGTCGAAGCTGGCGGAACGGATCACCCCGTCCTCCAGGCTGACGAACTCGCTTTCGCGGTATTCCAGGAACAGCTCGCCGTCGTCGGTGCCGGCCAGCGCCTGGCCGAGGATCCGCTCGGCGCCGGCGCGGTCGAGGGTGGCGCCGTCCCGGCCGAAGAACAGCGCGTCGGTGGTGGCCAGGGGGCTCAGGGGCGCGTTCATGGGGTTCCGATCGTGGCGGTGGTGGCGCCTGCGCCGCCCCGGCCGACGCCGCGGAGGCGGTGCAGGGCGAACAGGGTGACGCTCAGCAGGAGGGCGGCGAAGAACTGGTGCAGCGTGCCGGCCCAGACCGGCACCACCAGCAGCAGGGTGGTGACGCCCAGCACGTATTGCCCGAGCACGGCCCAGCCCAGCAGCATCAGCGCGTCGTGCGCCGGCCTGCCCAGGGCGGAGCGCAGCCCGGTCAGCAGGGTGGCGCCGACCGCCAGCACGGTCAGCGTCGCCAGCAGCCGGTGGTCGAACTGCACCGCCTGGATCGTCTGGAACCAGTTGCGCCAGAACGGGTGCAGGGTGTCGTAGCCTGCCGGCACCAGCCGTCCGTCCATCAAGGGGAAGCTGTTGTAGCTGAACCCGGCATGGGTGCCGGCGGTGAAGCCGCCCGCCACCACCGTCACCGACAGGATGCACGCGGCGGCGATCGCCAGCCGGCGGGTCCACACTGCGCCCGGCGTGGCGGCGATCGCCTCGGCCACCGGCCAGCGCACGGAAAACGCGGTCCACAGGATGGCGGCGTAGAGCGCAAAGGCGAAGCACAGGTGCAGCACCAGCTTGGCCGGCGCCACCGCGACGCTGTCCGGGTCGAAGCCGGAGGCGACCATGAACCAGCCGATCGCCCCCTGCAGCCCGCCCAGCACGAAGAACAGCAGCAGCCGTCCCGCCAGCGCCGGCCGAACCGCGCCGGTGGCAGCGAAGAAGACCAGCGGCACGATCAGCACCATGCCAACCATCCGGGCCCAGAAGCGGTGGATCCATTCCAGCCAGAAGATGTGCTGGAACCCGGACAGGCCGAAGCCCTGGTGCTCCAGCCGGTACTGCGGGATCTGCCGGTAGAGCGCGAACAGGTGCTCCCATTGCGCGTGGGTCAGCGGCGGCACGATGCCGGACAGCGGCTTCCACTCCATGATCGACAGGCCGGAGCCGGTGAGCCGGGTGGCGCCGCCCAGGACGATCATGCCGAGCAGCATGAAGCAGATCGCGAACAGCCAGGCGGACACGCGGCGGTCGCGCGCCTGCGCCCATGGCGCCGCCGGGACAGGCACGCGGAAGCTGCGCGGCACGAGGCCGGAGGAAGCGGACATGTCGGAAAGCATGCGCCAGACTTAGGAGGGTGCATGCCCCTCCTGCAAGGGACCACGCTGCACGGAAACGCGGAGGCGGACCGGCAGGCCCGGCGCCGACGGCCGGAGCGCCGCCGCCTGGCTCCCGGTCCGGCGGGCGTCGCTTGTGCAGGACGCGACGAGGGTGCTACCGGCGGCCATGTCGCTTCCCGTGTCGGACCATCCGGCCGGCCAGGTGCAGACCGGCTCCCTGCGCCGGCTGCTCAGGCCGGCCCTGCTTCTGTTCGGCCTGCTCGCGGCGGGCCTGCTTCTGCGTCACCTGCCGGGCCGTCCGGACGGGCTGCTGCCCGGGGTGGCCACGCTCCGGGACGGCGTCTCCGGACGGGTGCTGTTCCTGCTCGCCGGCAGCCTGATCTGCACGCTGGGCCTGCCGCGCCAGGCGGTGTGCTTTGCCGGCGGCATCGCCTACGGGCTGGTGGAGGGCACGCTGCTGTCGACGGCGGCGACGCTGGCCGGCTGCCTGCTCGGCTTCGGCTGGGCACGCCTGGCCGGGCGCGACTGGGCCCGGCACCGGCTGGAGGGCCGGGCGCAGGGCTGGCTCGCCCGTCTCGACCGGCGCGTGTCGGCCAGGCCGTTCGCCACCGTGCTGTTCTTCCGGCTGCTTCCGGTGGGGAGCAGCCTGGCGCTCAACCTGGCGGCCGGGGTGCTGGGGATCGCGGTGCTGCCGTTCGCGGCAGCGACCCTGCTCGGCAGTTTGCCGCAGACGGTGATCTTCACCCTGCTCGGCGCCGGCACCCGGATCGGTCACGGCATCCAGGTGCTGCTGGCGGTGGCGCTGTTCGCGGCGTCCGGGATGGCCGGGCTGGTGCTGATGCGGCGCGGCGACCCCTGAACTTGCCGCATTGCGGCAGAACGGGTACAGCCCAGAGTCTGCAGGACAAGGGAGGAACGGCGGCGCAAGCCGGGTTCCGAAGGACGATGGACGGTTCGGCCATGGACCTGAAGCAGCACATCCGCGGCATCCCGGATTTTCCCAAGCCCGGCATCCTGTTCTACGACATCTCGACCCTGCTGCGGAACGCGGATGCCTGGCAGGTGGCGATGGGCCGGCTGGCCCGGGCGGTGGCGCCGGCGCAGCCGGACCTGCTGGCGGGCGTCGAATCGCGCGGGTTCCTGCTGGCGGCACCGCTGGCGAGCAAGCTCGGCTGCGGCTTCCTGATGCTGCGCAAGCCGGGCAAGCTGCCGGGCTCGACGGTCTCGATCGACTACGAGCTGGAGTACGGCACGGACAGCCTGCACGTCCAGGCCGACGCGATCCGGCCCGGGCAGCGCGTGGTGGTGGTGGACGACCTGCTCGCCACCGGCGGCACCCTGTCGGCAGCGATCCGCCTGCTGGGCAAGGTCGGCGCCGAGGTGGCGGCAGCGGCGGTAATCATCGAGATCCTGGCGCTGGGCGGCCGGGACAAGCTGGGTGTTCCCGTGTCCGCACTGGTCACTTACGAATCCTGAAGCTTTCCATGCTCTACTCGCGGACGTTCGCATCCGCACGGAGGAGCCCGGCATGACCCGGGACTACGACCTGATCGTCATCGGCAGCGGCCCGTCCGGACGGCGGGCGGCCGTGCAGGGGGCCAAGCTCGGCCGCTCGGTGCTGGTGGTGGAAAAGATGCCGCGCTTGGGCGGGGTGTCGGTGCACACCGGCACGATCCCGTCCAAGACCCTGCGCGAGACGGTGCTGAACCTCACCGGCTGGCGCGAGCGCGGCTTCTACGGCCTGGCCTACCGGGTCAAGCAGGACATCGCCGCCGGCGACCTCACCAAGCGCATGACCAAGACGCTGGAGCACGAGGTCGAGGGGCTCGAGCACCAGTTCATGCGCAACCACGTGCACATCATGCACGGCGCCGCGCGCTTCCTGGACCCGCACCGGGTCGAGGTCGCCTCCGACACCGGCGAAACCCACCTCGTGCGCGGCAGCCGGATCGTGATCGCGGTCGGCACCCGGCCGCACCGGCCGGACAACGTGCCGTTCGACGGTATCAAGGTGGTGGACAGCGACGGCATCATCACCCTGCAGAAGCTGCCGAACAGCCTGGCAGTGATCGGCGCCGGCGTGATCGGGGTCGAGTACGCCACCATCTTCAGCGCGCTGGACGTCCGGGTGACGCTGATCGAGCCGCGCGACACCTTTCTGGACTTCGTCGACCGCGAGCTGATGGGCGAGTTCGTGCACCAGCTGCGCGACCGCGGCGTGTCGTTCCGGCTGGGCGACGCGGTGGAGTCGATCGCCATGGAGCACGGCCAGCCGGTGGTGATGCTGGCCGGCGGGCGCCGGGTGCGGGCCGAGATGGTGCTCTACACCGCGGGCCGGGTGGGCGCCACCGACACGCTCGACCTCGACCGCTGCGGCCTCACGGTGGACAACCGCGGGCGGCTCAAGGTCGATCCGGCGACCTTCCAGACCGCGGTGCCGCACATCTACGCCACCGGCGACGTGATCGGCTTCCCGAGCCTGGCCTCGACCTCCATGGAGCAGGGACGGGTCGCCGCCTGCCATGCCTTCGGCGAGGCGCTGCCAGGGGTGCCGAAGTTCTTCCCCTACGGGATCTACTCGGTGCCGGAGATCTCCACCATCGGCATGAGCGAGGAGGAGGTCAGGCAGCGGCACATCCCGTACGAGTGCGGCCTGGCGCGGTTCAGCGAAACCTCGCGCGGCCACATCATGGGCCTGCACGGGGGCCTGCTGAAGATGATCGTGTCGCTCAAGACGCGGAAGCTGCTAGGCGTGCACATCGTCGGCGAGGGCGCCACCGAGCTCGTGCACATCGGCCAGGCGGTGCTGAACCTGGGCGGAACGCTGGACTACTTCCTGGACAACACCTTCAACTATCCCACCCTGGCCGAGGCCTACAAGGTCGCCGCCCTGGACGCGTGGAACCGCATGACCCCGCGCATGGTGGGGCGGGAGGAGGCGCCGATCGAGAACGTTGAGCAGGCCGACGCGGCGGACTGACCCGGCATCCCGCGCCGGCCTTGGGACGCGGTATCATCGCGCCGTCCCAGACGAGGCCCGGCCATGGATGACGTCACGCTCCCGTTCACGATGACGGCTTCGGTGTCGTCCGGAGGCGCGGCCCCGGACGCGCCGCTGCCCGAGCAGCTTCCGCCTGGCTGGGTCCGGATCCCGGTCACGATCGAGGTCATGCTGCCGCCGGAGGTGGCGGACCGCCTCCGGGCCGCGGAGGAAGCGGGACCCGGCGCCGCCCGGCCCAAGGGCCGGGCGGATGGGAGCTACGGATAGGCATGCGCCGGATCAGCCTGCGACGAACTGCTCCAGCCAGTGGATGGTGTAGTCGCCGGCCTGGAACCCGGGGTCGGCCAGGATGCGCTGGTGCAGCGGGATCACCGTCTTGATGCCGGAGATCACGAACTCGTCCAGCGCGCGGCGCATCCGGGCGATCGCCTCGGGGCGGGTGGGGGCGTGCACGATCAGCTTGGCCACCATGCTGTCGTAATAGGGCGGCACCACGTAGCCGGCGTAGAGCGCGCTGTCGATGCGCACGCCGAGGCCGCCGGGCGGGTGGAACACCGTGACCCGGCCGGGGTTCGGCACGAAGGTGTCCGGATCCTCGGCGTTGATCCGGCACTCGATGGCATGGCCCTCGAAGCGGACGTCCTTCTGGGTGTAGCCGAGCGGCTGGCCGGCGGCGATGCGGATCTGCTCGCGTACCAGGTCGACGTTGCACACCATCTCGGTCACGGGATGCTCGACCTGCAGCCGCGTGTTCATCTCGATGAACGCGAAGTGGCCGTCCTGGTAGAGGAACTCCAGCGTGCCGGCGTTGCGGTAGCCGAGCTTCTTCAGTGCCGCGGTGGCGGTCTCGCCGATCGCGGCACGGGCCTCGGGGTCGAGCGCCGGCGAGCCGGCCACCTCCAGCAGCTTCTGGTGACGGCGCAGCAGCGAGCAGTCGCGCTCGCCGAAATGCACCACGTTGCCGTGGTTGTCGGCCATGATCTGCAGCTCGATGTGGCGCGGGCGGTCGAGGTACTTTTCCAGGTACACCTCGTCGTTGCCGAACGCCGCCTTGGCCTCGGTGCGGGCGACCCGCCAGGCCTCCTCGAGCTCGGCCTCGCTGCGCGCCACCTTCATGCCGCGCCCGCCGCCGCCGGCGGCGGCCTTGATCAGGAC
>CAXTOD010000039.1:0-14233 GCA_964245705.1 uncultured Acetobacteraceae bacterium | reverse complement strand
GTGCTGAGCCGCGACGAGTTCCTCGACGCCTTCTTCGACGACCTGGCGCTGCCCGACCTGGTGAAGCGCCAGATCGCCAGCACCGACACCACCACCATCAACCGCGCCGGCCTCAGCAGCGACGGCTCGCCGTCGCAGCTCGACCTCGGCCGCACCATGCGCCACTCGATGGCGCGCCGGATCGGGCTGCGTCGTCCCAAGCCCGACCTGGTCGCCGAGCTGGAGCTGCGCATCGCCGCCCTGGAGCAGGACGGCAGCGACCCGGACGCACTGGACGCGCTGCGCTCGGAGCTGCACGTCGCCCTGCGCCGGATGAACCGGGTGCCCTGGATCGACCCGGTGGACATGCGCTACCGCCGCTTCACGGTGACGCCGAAGCCGACTACCCGCGCCGTCATGTTCTGCCTGATGGACGTGTCCGGCTCCATGACCGAGCGGATGAAGGACCTCGCCAAGCGGTTCTTCCTCCTGCTGCACGTGTTCCTGGAGCGCCGCTACAAGCGGGTCGACCTGGTGTTCATCCGCCATTCGGAGGTGGCCGAGGAGGTCGACGAGGACACCTTCTTCCACGATCCCCGCACCGGCGGCACCATCGTCTCGTCCGCCCTGGTCGAGCTGCTCCGCGTGCAGTCCGAGCGCTATCCTGCCGACAGCTGGAACATCTACGTGGCGCAGGCCTCCGACGGCGACAACTCCGGCAGCGACACGCCGAAATCCTGCGCGCTGCTCAAGGACCAGATCCTGCCCCTGGTGCAGTACTACGCCTACATCGAGATAGTCGGCTCCGGCGCGGTGATCCGCGGCGACACCGACCTGTGGCGCGGCTATCGCGGGGTCGCCGACAACAACGACCGCCTAGTGATGCGTCAGGTCGGCGACAAGCGCGACATCTTCCCGGTGTTCCGCGACCTGTTCGCCAAGAAGCCCGAAGCCGCGTGAGGGGAGGGGAGCCCATGAGCCCGCTCGACGCCATCGGCGCGGCCGCCGCCCCGCCGACCGGGCTGCTCTACAGCGGCTCGGAATGGAACTTCGACGTCCTGCGCCGCTCCTACGACGCGATCGAGCGCATCGCGCTCGACGAGCTCAAGCTCGACGTCTACCCGAACCGGATCGAGGTCATCACGTCGGAGCAGATGCTCGACGTGTACACCTCGCACGGCATGCCGCTGATCTACAAGCACTGGTCGTTCGGCAAGCGCTTCGTCGGACACGAGAACGCCTACAAGCGCGGCCTGATGGGCCTGGCCTACGAGGTGGTGATCAACTCGGATCCGTGCATCTCCTACCTGATGGAGGAGAACAGCGCCACCATGCAGGCGCTGGTGATCGCGCACGCCGCCTTCGGCCACAACCACTTCTTCAAGAACAACCGGCTGTTCCGCGAGTGGACCGCGCCCTCCGGCATCCTCGACTACCTGGAGTTCGCGCGCGGCTACATCGCGCAGTGCGAGGACCGCCATGGCGTGCAGGCAGTCGAGCGCATCCTCGACGCCGCGCACGCGCTGCAGAACCAGGGCGTGCACCGGCACACCGGCGCGCGGGTGATGGATCTCAAGGTCGAGCAGCAGCGCGAGCGCGACCGGCGTGAGCACGAGGCCAGCGTGTTCAACGATTTGTGGCGCACCGTGCCCGGGACCCGTTTGGAGAAGAGCCCCGACACGGCCGCCGAGCGCCGCCGCCGGCTCGGCCTGCCGGAAGAGAACGTGCTCTACTTCCTTGAGAAGAACGCGCCGCTGCTGGCGCCGTGGGAGCGCGAGGTGATCCGGATCGTCCGGCTCATCGCGCAGTACTTCTATCCGCAGCCCCAGGCCAAGATGATGAACGAGGGCTGCGCCACCTGGGTCCACTACGAGATCATGTTGCGGCTGCACCAACGCGGCCAGATCGACGATGCCGCCTTCCTGGAAACCATCCACTCCACCACCAACGTCATCACCCAACCGGGCTTCGACAGCGGCGGCGGCCCGAACTTCAACCCGTACGCGCTCGGCTACGCGATGATGACCGACATCGTCCGGGTCTGCGACGCGCCGACCGCCGAGGACCGCGCTTGGTTCCCCGACATCGCCGGCAACGGCGACGCGATCGGCACGCTGCACCACGCCTGGGCCGAGTATCGCGACGAAAGCTTCATCCAGCAGTTCCTGTCGCCGGCCGTCATGCGCCAGTTCAAGCTGTTCCGCCTGCGCGACGACACCGAGAAGCCGTACCTGCTGGTGGACGCGATCCACGACGCCCAGGGCTACCGCGACATACGACGCAGCGTCGCCCGGTCCTACGATCCGGGCAACTTCTACGTCGACATCGAGATCGTGGACGTCGACCTGTCCGGCGACCGCTGCCTCCGGCTGCAGCACCGCACCAGCCCGGGCCATCTGCTGGACGAGAAGGACGCCCGCGCCTCGCTGCGCCACTTGGCCGACCTGTGGGGCTACGAGGTCCGTCTGCTCGAGATCGACCGCCAGACCGACACCGTCCTGGCGACGCACCTGGCATCCCCGCCACGCCCCCCCGGCTGACCAGCCGAGTTGGCATAATATCTATTATACGGTGTCTATATGTAGCAGCCATATAGAGATGTCACCCCTCTGCCAGATACAGATGGCACCCTCCCGCGCCTGGGGCATGCGGGAGCTGGGCCGTGGTGATGGTCTCGATGAGCAAGCTGGAGTTCGATCGGCTTGAGGTTCTGCTGGGCGTGCAGTCTGGTCGGCTTCGGGTCGAGGATGCTTGCACGCTGATCGGCCTGAGCCGACGGCAGGTGTTCCGCCTGCTGCAGGGCCTGCGGGATGATGGCGCTCCAAGCCTGGTGTCGCGGCGCCGAGGCCGCCCGAGCAACCGCCGGCTGCCGGACGCGGTCCGCCAGCTGGCGGTGACGCTGGTGCGGGAGCGCTATGTTGATTTCGGACCGACGCTGGCGGCCGAGAAACTGGCCGAGCTTCACGGGTGCAAGGTGTCTCGGGAGACGCTGCGTCAGTGGATGATGGCGGACGGGATCTGGACCGACCGGCGACACCGCCTGCCCTCGCCGCACCAGCCGCGACGGCGTCGGGACTGCCTGGGCGAGCTGGTGCAGATCGACGGCTCGGAGCATGCCTGGTTCGAGAACCGCGGGCCGACCTGCACCCTGCTGGCCTTCGTGGATGACGCGACCAGTCGGCTTATGCTGCTGCGCTTCGTGGTGAGCGAGTCGGCGTTCTCGTATTTCACCGCGACACGGGCCTACCTGGAGGCGCACGGCAAGCCGGTCGCGTTCTACTCCGACAAGCACGGGATCTTCCGGGTCAACCGCAAGACGGTGACCGGCGACGAGATCACCCAGTTCGGCCGCGGCCTGCGCGAGCTGAACATTGACATCATCTGCGCCAACAGCCCGCAGGCTAAGGGACGGGTGGAGCGAGCGTTCGGCACGTTGCAGGATCGGCTGGTCAAGGAGCTGCGGCTGGCTGGGATCGGCACGAGGGAGGCGGCCAATGCCTGGCTTCCGGGCTTCGTCGCGTCCTACAACGCGCGCTTTGGCCGTGCGCCGGCCAACGAGAAGGACCTGCATCGGCCGGCCCCTGCCCGTGACGTGCTCGACGAGG
Source organism: uncultured Acetobacteraceae bacterium (assembly GCA_964245705.1). Lineage (GTDB taxonomy): Bacteria > Pseudomonadota > Alphaproteobacteria > Acetobacterales > Acetobacteraceae > Lichenicola. Next base: position 10,649 of record CAXTOD010000039.1, on the reverse strand, counting down.
CCCTGGCGTGGCGGGAGGTGCGTGCGGTCTCCGCCAACCTGACGCTGCATTACGACCGCATGATGCTGATCCTGGAGCCGACGCCACAGACGCGTCTTCTGGCGCGCAAGCAGGTCGAGGTGGTGAACTATCCGGACGGCCGGTTCGCGGTGCGTCATGCGGGCGTGGATTTAGGGTTTCGGCTGTTCGACAAGATTGCCGTGATGACGCCGGGCGCAATCGTCGAGAACAAGCGGCTGGGGGAAGCGCTGACGTATGTGCAGGCGCGGCAAGCCGCCTACCCCATCAGCCAGCAGCGCGGCGCCACTGATCGGGCACGACCGCCGAACAACCTGGAGGCGCCTGGGATGCCGTCACGCAACGGCATTCGCCGCAGTGCCATCTCCATCTTGCAGATCAAGTGACATCTCTACCTTGCGCCAACACTATATCAGCAGCGTGGCGGGAGCTTGCGGCTCCCCCGGTGCCCGGGCACCTTCAACGGATGCCTGAACCGACCCCCGACACCGACCCTGCCTGGCAGCTGACCCGGCTGCTCGACATCATGGCCGCCCTCCGGGATCCGGCAATCGGCTGTTCCTGGGATCAGGCGCAGACCTTCGACAGCATCTCGCCCTACACCATAGAGGAAGCCTACGAGGTCGCTGACGCCATCGCCCGGCGCGACTGGACGAGCCTTCCGGACGAACTCGGCGACCTGCTGCTGCAGGTCGTCTACTACGCCAGCCTCGGCCAGTCCGAGAACCGCTTCGACTTCGCCACGATTGCCCGCCTGATCGCCGACAAGATGGTGCGGCGCCATCCGCACGTCTTCGGCGACGCGTCCCTCCAGGCCACCGGCGCGTCCTGGGAAGACAGCAAGGCCACGGAGCGGCGCACCCGCGCCGAACACGGCGCCCTGGCCGGCATCCCGCTCAATCTCCCCGCCCTGGCGCGCGCCGCCAAGCTGTGCGCCCGCGCCGCCCGGGTCGGCTTCGACTGGCAGCAGCCGGCCCTGGTGATCGACAAGATCACCGAGGAGCTGGCGGAGCTGCGCGCCGAGCTCGACACGGCGGATCCGGCCCGCCTCCGGGACGAGATCGGCGACGTCCTGTTCACCATGGCCAACCTGTCCCGCAGCCTGGGCCTCGATCCGGAAGCCTGCCTCCGCGAGGCCAACGCCAAGTTCCAGCGCCGCTTCGAGCACATGGAGCGCACGATCGAGGCCACCGGCCGATCGCTCGCCGAGGCCGGGCTGGACGACATGGAAGCCGGCTGGCAGGCCGCCAAGCGCGCGGAACGACCCGACCGGGACCCTCAGGCCGCCAGCAGCGTGTCGTAGAGCGCCAGCCAGCTGTCCCGGTCCGGCGCGTAAAGCAGCCCCCCTGCCCGGTCCGTCGCCCGGTAGGCGCTTCCGTCGAAGTGCGCGCAATACCCGCCGGCCTCGGCATGGAGCAGCCAGCCTGGCAGGTGGTCCCACGGCATGAGGCGGTTAAAGATCAGGAAGTGGCAGTGCCCGGACGCGAGGACGCGATACTCGTGCGCGGCGCAGCGATAATCCCAGCTCGCCAGCACACGCGGCAGGTTCAGCGCGACCCGGTCCCGCAGCGGCTGCGGCAGGTGCCGCCAGGCCGCGTTCCCTGTCATCTCCGACGGCGGCGCCGGCGGTGCCACGCGGAGCGTCACCTGCTGCCCGTCCGCATGCTCGAGCCAGGCGCCCTCGCCCCGCACCGCCACCGCCGCGTCGTCGCAAAGCGGGTCGTGGATCACCGCCCCCACCACCTCGCCACGCATCACCGCGGCCGCCATCACCCCGAACAGCGGCACGCCGGCGGCGAAGTTGGAGGTCCCGTCGATCGGGTCGACCACGAAGGCGAGCTCCGCCTCGCCCAACCGGCCCAGCAGGTCCGGGTCGGAGGCGGACGCCTCCTCGCCGATCACCACGCATCCCGGAAACCGCCGCTCCAGGCCCTGGATGATCAGCCGCTCGGCCGCCTCGTCCGCCACGGTGACGAGATCGGTCGGGCCGTTCTTGGTGCGGACGTCGTCACTGCCGAGGCGGCGGAAGCGCGGCACGATCTCCGCCCGGGCCGCGGCACGCAGGATCTGTGTCACCTCGACCGCATCGGCCACCGAGAACGTCGCGTTCATCCCGCACCCTTTCCGCCACGTCGCCGGTCCATCCGTCTCGCGGGCGACAGGTCAACGGCGCCACGCGAGCCCGGTTTGCGCCTGGTCGATCCCCGGCTCCTGATGCTGCCGCCGTCCGAAGCGGGCGAGGTCCGCCGGCAGCAGCCTGACCACCAGCCGTATCTCCTCCTCGCCGTCGGTCCGGTCCACGACCTCGCCATGCGCATACAGCCACGCCAGCGGCGCGCCGTCCTGCACCGGCAGCCGGAACTCCGCCTGTTCCATCGCCTGCAGCATGCGCCGGTCGATCGCCGCCGCCAGACGGTCCAGCCCGTCGCCGGTGATGGCGGAAATGGCCTCCGCGCCGTCCCGTGCCGGAACCTGCTCCGGGCCGCCAAGCAGGTCCGCCTTGTTCAGCACCTCGATCACCCGCTCCGGCCACGCCTCGTCCAGCGTGCCGTCCTCGACCATGCCGTTCAGCACGGCGATCACGTCGCCACGCTGCGCCGCACTGTCCGGATGCGCCGCGTCGCGCACGTGCAGGATGATGTCCGCCTCCGCCACCTCCTCCAGCGTGGCGCGGAACGCCGCCACCAGCTCGGTCGGAAGCTCGCTGATGAACCCCACCGTGTCGGACAGGATCACCTTGCGCCCCGACGGCAGCACGAGCCCGCGCATGGTCGGGTCCAGCGTCGCGAACAGCTGGTCCTGCGCATGCACCGCCGCCCCGGTGAGCGCGTTGAACAGCGTCGACTTGCCGGCGTTGGTGTAGCCGACCAGGGCCACCACCGGGAACGGCACCCGCCTGCGCGCGTCGCGATGCAGCCCGCGCGTGCGCCGGACCTGCTCCAGCTCCTTTTTCAGCCGCACGATCCGGTCGCCGATCAGCCGCCGGTCCGCCTCGATCTGCGTCTCGCCCGGGCCGCCCAGGAAGCCGAACCCGCCCCGCTGCCGCTCCAGGTGGGTCCAGGACCGCACCAGGCGCGAGCGCTGGTACTCGAGATGCGCCAGCTCGACCTGCAGCGAGCCTTCCCGCGTGACCGCACGCTCGCCGAAGATGTCCAGGATCAGCCCGGTGCGGTCGATCACCTTGCAGCCGAGCGCCCGCTCGAGGTTGCGCTGCTGCACCGGGCTCAGGCGCGAGTCCACGACCACTACGGCGATCGCGTCCTGCGCCACGGCCTCCGCCAGCGCCTCGACCTGGCCGCTGCCGAGCAGCGTCGCCGGCCGCCGGCCGCGGATCGGCAGCACCGCCCGGCGCACGATCACCAGCCCGATGGAGGCGGCGAGGCCGACCGCCTCCTCCAGACGCGCTTCCGCGGCGCGGGTCTCGTGCCGGTGCGTTTCCGCGACCCGGTCGGGCGGACGGTCGTGGCGGTCCCACGGCAGGACGATCGCCGCCCGCGTCGGCTGCATCCTCGTCCCGCCCGCCGTTGTCAGGCGACACCCCTCGCGGACGCCGCGTCCCCGTCCTGCTCGGCGCCGCCTTCCGCCTTGTTCTGGTCGAACAGCGCGATCGGGGCGGCCGGCATCACGGTGCTGATCGCGTGCTTGTAGACCAGCTGCGTGTGCCCGTCGCGGCGCAGCAGCACCGAGAAGTTGTCGAACCAGGTGATGATGCCCTGGAGCTTCACGCCGTTGACCAGGAAGATGGTGACCGGCGTCTTCGAGCGGCGAACGTGGTTCAGGAACACGTCCTGCACGTTTTGCGAGTTGTCCTTAGCCATGGGCCAGGCCTTTTTCTTTTTGTTGCAGTCCTGCCGGCCTAGGATGCCGACGGATCATTGGTTGCAAGAATAGCACCCGCCCGCGGCACGGCAAAGACGGCGCCGCGACGCCCGCTCAGCCCGGGATGCGGTCCTCGGAGTTGACGCCCAGCTGCTTCAGCTTGCGGTGCAGCGCGCTGCGCTCCATGCCCACGAAGCCGGCGGTGCGGCTGATGTTGCCGCCGAACCGAAGCAGCTGCGCCTGCAGGTACTGCGTCTCGAACAGGTCGCGCGCCTCGCGCAGCGGCAGCCCCATCACGTCTGCGGCACTGTCGAACTTCAGCAGCGCCGGCGCCCCCTGCCCGATCGTCGGTGGCAGCATCTCCGCGCGTATGGTGTCCGACCCGCCCGGCGCCATGATCAGCAGCCAGTCCATCAGGTTGCGCAGCTCACGCGAGTTGCCCGGCCACTCGTAGCTCTGCAGCGCCGCCAGCGCGTCCGCCGACAGGTCGCGCGCCGGCAGCCCGGCGGTTTCCGCCGAGCGCGCCAGGAACAGCCGCGACAGGTCGGGAATGTCCTCGCGCCGCTCGCGCAGGCTCGGCACCCGCAGCGGCACCACTGCCAGCCGGTAGTACAGGTCCTCGCGGAACCGCCCGGCGGCGATCTCCGCCTGCAGGTCGCGGTTGGTGGTGGCCAGCACGCGCACGTCGACCTTGACCCGCGTGGCGCCGCCCAGCCGCTCGAACGTCTGGTCCTGCAACGCGCGGACGATCTTGCCCTGCGTCTCCATCGGCATGTCCGCCACCTCGTCGAGCAGCAGCGTCCCGCCATGCGCCCGCTCCAGCAGCCCGGTGCGGCGTCCCGGCCCGTCCAGGGCGCCCTCGATCCCGAACAGCTCCTCCTCGAACCGCCCCGGCGCCAGGGTGGCACAGTTGAGCGCCACGAACGGCCCGTCCGCCCGGCGCGAGCGCGCGTGGATCATCCGCGCCGCGACCTCCTTGCCCGCCCCGGCTGCTCCGGAGATCAGCACCCGGGACCCGGTCGGCGCCACCCGCTCGATCTGCGCCCGCACCGCCACGATGGCCTGGCTTTCGCCGTGCAGGGTGGTTTCCGGCCCCGCCCTGAGCCGAAGCTCCGCGTTCTCCCGCGCCAGCCGTGCGGCTTCCAGCGCCCGCCTCACCACCACCAGCAGCCGGTCCGACTGGAACGGCTTCTCGATGAAGTCGTAGGCGCCGAGCTGCAGCGCCGCCACGGCGGTCTCGATGGTGCCGTGCCCCGAGATCATGATGGTCGGCACCACCGGCTCCTCGCCCTGCATCGCCTTCAGGATGCCGAGCCCGTCCAGGCGCGAGCCCTGCAGCCAGATGTCGAGCACCACCAGCGACGGCCGGCGGGCGCGGAAGGCTGCGATCGCCCCGTCGGAGTCCGCGGCGATCCGGGTGTCGTAGCCCTCGTCGCGCAGGATGCCCTCGATCAGCAGCCGGATGTCCGGCTCGTCGTCGACGATCAGGATCTCATGCGCCATCGGATGACCTTCCAGGCACTATCAACGTAGCGATCGCTCCCGTCCCCTCGCTGCGGTCGTCGAGCATGACCGAGCCTCCATGGTCCTCCATGATCTTCTTGACGATGGCAAGTCCCAGCCCGGTTCCCTTGGGCTTGTGGGTGACGTAGGGCTCCATCAGGCGCTGCCGGTCGTCCGCCGGCAGCCCCGCCCCGTCATCGGCGACCGACAGCCACACGTCGCGCTCCCTCGCCTCGATCGACAGCCAGATCGTCCCGGCCAGCGCCTGCGTCGCCCGGTCCTCCGCGTCCTCCGCGGGTTCCTTCGCCCGCATGGCGATGCCGTCGGCCGCGTTCTGCAGCAGGTTGGTCAGCGCCTGCCCGATCAGCCGCCGGTCGCACGGCACCACCGGCCCGCGATCGGGCAGCCGGGTGACGAAGCCGATCTCCGGGTGCGCGCTCTTCTGCAGCACCAGCGCCTCGCGGGCGATGCGCGACAGGTCCTCCGGCCGGATGATCGGCTGCGGCATGCGCGCGAAGGCCGAGAACTCGTCCACCATCCGCCCGATATCGCCGACGTGTCGCACGATGGTGTCGGCGCACTGGCTGAACGTGTCCGGGTCGGTGGTGATCTCGCGCAGGAACCGCCGCTTCAGCCGCTCCGCCGACAGCTGGATCGGCGTCAGCGGGTTCTTGATCTCGTGCGCGATGCGTCGCGCGACGTCGGCCCAGGCCGCCTTGCGCTGCGCCGACTGCAGCTCGGTGATGTCGTCAAACGTCACCACGTAGCCTTCCGTCACCGTGCCGCGCATCTCCGGCCCGATCCGCACCAGCAGCGTCCGCCTGCTCGACGCCGCCCCGTGCTGCACCTCCGCCGTCTGCGCCCGCTCCGGCTCCGCGGCCGCCAGCCGAAGCAGCGGCGCGAACTCCGGCACGATCTCCGCCAGCCTGCGGCCCGCCGAGCCCACGAGGTCGGCCTCCAGCAGCGCGCTGGCCGCCCGGTTGGGCAGCTCCACCCGCTGTTCCGCATCGAGCCCGATCACCCCCGCCGACACCCCCGACAGCACCGCCTCGGTGAAGCGCCGCCGCTCGTTGATCTGGCTGTAGGCCGACATCAGCTCGCGGCGCTGCGTCGACAGCTGGTTGGTCATGCGGTTGAACGCACGGCTCAAGCCCCCCAGCTCGTGGTCCCGCTCCGCTTCCGGCACCCGCACCGCCAGGTCGCCGCCGCTCACCCGCTCCGCCGCCAGGATCAGCAGCCCGACCGGTCGGGCGATCTGGTTCGCCAGCACCAACCCGATCAGCGCCGCCGCCGCCAGCACCAGCAGCGCCACCAGGGCGAAGATCATCACGAAGGTGAGCTGCAGCACCGACCGGTTCCGGTCCAGCCGGTTGTAGTCCGCCACCACCGCCTGGGTGCGGTGCATGTGCTCCAGGATCACCGGGTCCACCGGCCGGCTGATCAGCAGCAGCAGCGCCGGGTCTGGCCCGTCGATCCCGGCCACGGCACTCACCGTCTGTCCGTCCGCGCTGTCCAGGATCGGCACCTCGCCCGACCGCGCCAGCATGGTCACCGATTGCGGCGGCACCGCCACCCCGATCACGCCGAGCAGGCTGGTCGACACCACCACCTGGTTGGAGCGCGGGTCGTAGATCGCCGCCTCGTTGAGCCCGCGCGTGTTCTTCTCGTCGATCAGCGCCTGCTGCAGCGCCTGCGGGTCCACGTACTGCAGCGTCGTCGCCTGGCTCAGATCGTTGGCCATCGACACCGCGTCGGCACGGATGTTGTTGTTGTGCTCCACGAGGTAGCCCTGGCTCGCCTGCACCGCCTCGTCCAGCGCGGTGCGCACCCGGTCGTTGAACCAGATCTGGATGCCCAGGTGGAAGAAGACGCCGGCGAACACGCCGACCACGATGGTCGGCACCACCGCCACCACCCCGAACAGCATTACCAGCCGTATGTGCAGCCGCGCCCCGGCCAGCCCGCTGCGCCGCTCCGCCACCACACGCGCCAGCCGCCCCGCGAGCGCTGCCGCCAGCAGTAGCAGCACCACCAGGTTGCTGACGAACAGCCCGGCCTCGACATGCGGCCGCCGGGTCAGCGACATCCCGCGCGACAGCACCGCGAAGGTGGCGATGCCCAGCGCCAGCGCGATCGCCGCCATGATCAGCGTCGACACCTTGCCGAGCAGGACGTCGACCACCGGCGGCCCCCACCGGCTGCGCCGTGCCCGGGCCGGCCTCGTCAGCGTCGCGTCGGCGTCCAGCTCCGCCACGGCGGGCTCAGCCGATCCCGCGCACGACCGGGATCTCCAGGTCCCGTATCTTCTTGCGCAGCGTGTTGCGGTTGAGCCCGAGCATGGCGGCGGCCTTGATCTGGTTGCCCTTGGTGGAGGCAAGCGTCATCTGGATCAGCGGCCGCTCCACCTCCGCGATCACCTTGTCGTAGATGTCGCGCATCGGCATCCCGTCGCGGCTCGCGGCCAGGAACTGTCGGATGTGCCGTTCCACCGCCTGCGCCAGCCGCTCCTGGTCGTTGGCCGCCACCTCCGGATCCTCGTGCGCCGTGTTCTCGGCGAGCTCGCCGCCCACCACCTCGGCCGAGATCAACTCCTGCGGATACAGCGCCGCCAGCCGGCGCATCAGGTTCTCCAGCTCGCGCACGTTGCCGGGCCAGCGATGCGCCTGCAGCCGCTCCATCGCCTCCTCCGACAGCATCTTGCCCGGCAGCCCGGTCTGCTGGACCTTGTCCAGGAAGTGCCGCGCCAGCACGGGGATGTCCTCCACGCGCTCGCGCAGCGGCGGCAGCCGGATCGGCACCACGTTCAGCCGGTAGAACAGGTCCTCCCGGAACGTGCCGGCCCGGATCAGCTGCCTCAGGTCGCGATGGGTCGCCGCGATGATCCGGACGTTCGCCTTGATCGGCTGCCGCCCGCCGACGGTGGTGAACTCCCCTTCCTGCAGCACCCGGAGCAGCCGCGTCTGCGCTTCGGGCGGCATGTCGCCGATCTCGTCCAGGAACAGCGTGCCGCCCGCCGCCTGCTCGAACCGCCCCTGGCTGCGGTTGGTGGCACCGGTGAAGGCGCCGCGCTCGTGCCCGAACAGCTCGCTCTCGATCAGCTCGCGCGGGATCGCCGCCATGTTGATCGCCACGAACGCCCCGCCCCGCCTGCGCCCGTAGTCGTGCAGCGCGCGCGCCACCAGCTCCTTGCCGGTGCCGCTTTCGCCGTTCACCATCACCGTGAGGTCGGCGGTGGTGAGCCGGGCGATGATCCGGTAGATGTCCTGCATCGCCATCGACCGGCCGATCAGCGGCATGCGCTCGTCCGCGTCCGACGGCGCCGCCCGCTCGCCGACGCTTCCCGCTGGCGCCGCCAGCGCCCGCCCCACCACCGACAGCAGCTCCTTCAGGTCGAACGGCTTGGGCAGATATTCGAACGCCCCCCGCTGCGCCGCCTTCACCGCCGTCAGCAGCGTCGACTGCGCGCTCATCACCACGATCCTGAGCTCGGGCCGGATCCGCTTGATGCGCGGGATCAGGTCCAGCCCGTTCTCGTCCGGCATCACCACGTCGGTGATCACCAGGTCGCCCTCCCCGTCCTCCACCCAGCGCCACAGCGTGGCGGCGTTGGCGGTGGTCCGCACCTGGTAGCCGGACCGGCCGAGCGCCTGGGTCAGCACGGTCCGGATCGATCGGTCGTCATCGGCGACCAGCACGGTGGGCAGGGTCATGGTGACCGGGACGCCTTCTCAACGGATGCGGGCAAGCAGCATGGACTGCCATGCTTCTATCGCCCGCCGGGATCCTCGACGAGGACGGGCAGGTGGAGCAGCACGTCGGTGCGCCCCGGTCGGCTGTCGATCTCGATCAGCCCGCCATGGTCGCCCACGATCTTCGCCGCCAGCGCCAGCCCAAGGCCGGTGCCGGTCACCTTTGTGGTCAGGAACGGCTCGAACAGGTGCGGCCGGATCGAGTCCGGGATGCCCGGCCCGCTGTCGCGCACCGTCACCATCAGCGGCAGGTGCATGCGCTGGTCGGACCCCGGCACCGCCAGCCGGACGGAGCTGCGGTAGGCGGTGCACAGCGTGATCTCCCCGCTCCCGCCGCCGGAACCGATCGCTTCGGCCGCGTTCTTCACCAGGTTCAGCAGCACCTGCACCAGCTGGTCGCGGTTGCCCCAGACCGGCGGCAGGGACGGGTCGTAGTGCTCGACGAACCGGACATGCGACGCGAACCCCCGCTGCGCCAGCATCCGCACGTGCTCCAGCACCCGGTGGATGTTCACCGCGTGCCGCTCGATCGGCTTCTCGTTGAACATCTCCATCCGCTCCACCAGGGCGCGTATGCGGTCGGCCTCGTCGCGGATCAGCACCGCCAGCTCGCGGTCGGTCTCGCCCACCGTGCCTTCCAGCAGCTGGGCCGCCCCGCGTATGCCCGACAGCGGGTTCTTCACCTCGTGCGCCAGGATCGCCGCCATCCCGGACACGCTGCGCGCGGCGTTGCGGAAAAACAGCTGGCGGTCGAGCGCACGCGCCGCCGACGCGTCGTGCAGCGTCAGCAGCACGAAGCCGGCCGCGTCGCCCACCGGCGCGCCCTGCACCGTGATCCCCTGCCGGTGCAGCCGCGGCCCTTCCAGCACCAGCTCGTGCTCGACGACCGTGCTGCCGTTCAGCCTGACCTGCTCGATCAGCAGGAACAGCGGATGGTCCAGCGGCACCAGGTCGCGCAAGACCAGCTGGCGCAGCTGCCCCTTGGACATGCCGAAGAACGGCTCGGCCGCACCGTTGACGAAGCAGATCCCGTTCGCCTCGTCGAGCATCAGCACCGGGATTGGCAGCGACTCCATCACCGACGCGGTGTCGGGAACCGGCGACGGCAGGGCCGCCGACGGCTTGCCCACGATCCTGCGTCCCGCCTTCTTCGGGTCCTCGACGACCGCCACCCTCACGCGGCGATGTCCTGCACCGGCCAGGCCGGCCGCGCGGCCGCGTCCCGCTCGTCGTTGTCCTCGATCCGGCGGTCGTAGAACGCCGCGATCAGCGCCAGGGCCTCCGCGGCATCGTCGATCCGGTTCACCGCGGCGCGGAACTGCGCCGATCCGGGCAGGCCCGACGAGTACCAGGACACGTGCTTGCGCGCGAGCCGCAGCCCGGGATGGGTGCCGAAATGCGACAGCATCGCGTGGTAGTGCTCCAGCACGATCGCCTTCTCGGCCGGGAGGTCCGGGTCCGGCAGCACCGCGCCGGTCGCCAGCGCGTGCGCCACCTGCGCCGGCAGCCACGGCCTGCCGTAGCAGCCGCGCCCGACCATCACCCCGTCCGCGCCGGAGC
>CAXTOD010000038.1:14569-14915 GCA_964245705.1 uncultured Acetobacteraceae bacterium | reverse complement strand
AGGCGCCACAGCACCCGCAGCAGGGCCAGCCCCAGCACGGTGATGCCGATCGACTTGTGGGTGTCGATGGCGGGCCGCACCATCGCGTCGGGCAGGGAGCCGATGGTCCACACCAGCACGAGGTTGCCGATCACGAGCAGGGCAACCAGCCAGTGCAGCGCCATCGCCGTGCCGGTGTAGCGCTCCGAACGTGTCATGCTAGATCGATCGTCCTCGCCCAAGCCCCGGCGGGTGCGAGAATGCCCGGCGTCCCCGCCGCTGCAAAGGCCGGCGCTGCGGCCGGTCCGATCGAGGAGCCCGGATGACTGCCCAGTTAATCGGCGACGGGACCGCCGACGAGACCATC
>CAXTOD010000038.1:5821-14559 GCA_964245705.1 uncultured Acetobacteraceae bacterium | reverse complement strand
CGCCCGCCGCCTGCGGTCCCCTGGTTCCCTGCGGGATGGTCCAGGCGCGCGCCTCCTTGGGGCCGACGGTGAAGTAGGTGATGAGGTTGAGCAGCCGGTAGCCGGCGCGGATCACCCGGTTGAGGCCCGGCTCGGTGAGGCCGACGGCCTCCAGGAACTCGGCCTGCTCGCCCGCCGCCGCCGGGCGATCTCGCCGCGGTTCAGCCCGCCGCCGACGCCGCCGGCCAGCGTGCTGATCCACGGCGCGGTGCTGCTGCTCTGGGTGGTGCTGTTCTGGCGCGCGCTGGGCGGCGGCGGCGGGGTGTTCGCCTGGTCGGTCGGGCTGGCCTATGTCGGCTACGACACCCTGCTGCTGTGCTTCGTGTTCCGGCAGACCCTGGCGCTGGCGCGTCCGCGCGCGGCGCAGCCCCGGATGCCGGCCGGCACCCCGCCCACCGCCACCGTCATCATCGCCGCCCATGACGAGGTGGCGGTGCTGCCGGGAACGCTGGCAGCGCTGGCGGCGCAGACCGACCCGGCCGAGGTGGTGCTGATCGCCGACGACGGCTCGACCGACGGCACCGCGTCGCTGCTTGGCCAGCGCTATGGCCTGCTTGCGGCCGAGCCGGGCCGGATCGGACCATCCGGCCGCCTGGATCCGTCGCTGCGCTGGCTCCGGCTGCCCCAGGGCGGCAAGGCGTCGGCGCTGAACGTCGCGGTGGCGCTGGCCGACAGCGAGCTGGTGATGACCATCGACGCCGACACGGTGGTCGAGCCGGACGCGCTGGCGGCGATGCGCCAGGCCTTTGCCGACGACCCGCGCCTGGTCGCCGCCACCGGCGTGCTGACCCCGTTCTGCGACGCCGGCCTGTCCGGCCGGATACTGGAATGGTTCCAGGGCTACGAGTACGTGCGCAACTTCCTGTCCCGCTACGCCTGGGGCCGGATGGACGGGCTGCTGCTGCTGTCCGGCGCGTTCTCCTGCTACCGGCGCGACGCGCTGCTCCTGGTGGGCGGCTTCGACCCCGACTGCCTGGTCGAGGACTACGAGCTCACCCACCGGATGCGCGACCACGGGGTGCGGCAGGGCCTCGGCTGGCGCACCGCGGTGGTCGGTGCGGCGCAGGGCCGCACGGAGGTGCCGGGAACGGTGGGGACCTTCCTGCAACAGCGCCGGCGCTGGTTCGGCGGCTTCCTGCAGACGCAGTACTGGTACCGCCACATGGTCGGCAACCGGCGCTACGGCCGGCTCGGCACCGCCATGCTGCCGGTCAAGGCGATCGACACGCTGCAGCCGTTCTATGGCCTGACCGGAGCCGTGCTGCTGCTCCTGTTCCTGCTGACCGGGCGGTTCGGTGTCCTCCTGCCGGCCGGGATCGTGATCGCGGCCAAGATCGGCATCGACCTCGCCTTCCACCTGTGGACCCTGCGCGTCTACCGGCTATGGCTCGGGCGGGAGCGGACCATGTCGCCGGTGCTGGCAGTCCTGGCCTCGCTCCTCGAGCCCTTCACCTTCCAGCTGCTGCGCCATGCCGGCGCCGCGCTGGGCTGGTGGTCGTTCCTCAGGCAGTCGCGGCGCTGGTAGGTGCGGCGTGACAAGGCGGGTCCGCACGGTCTAGATCACCCTCCCGGTCGTCCCGGATGTCGTGGTCGATGCTCGATCAGGGAGTGACCGGTTGCCTCGTCCACCCGCCCTCGAGCCTCGGCCTGTCTTTGCAGGATCGGGCGGATGAGGATCGTCCTCGCCGGAACGCCGATGATCGGCCACCTCAACCCGCTGCTGTCGATCGGCAGGCTGCTGATCGCCAACGGCCACGAGGTTCTCGGCCATAGCGCCAGCGCCCACCGAAGCCGCTTCGAGGCCGCCGGCATGCGGTTCGAGCCGTTCCCGCCGCCGATCGATCGCGACCTCAGCGACCTCGACCAGGCCTTCCCGGAGCTGAAGTCGCTCGATCCCGGCCCGGACAAGCTCGGCTTCCTGTTCCGGCACGCCTTCATCGGCCCGCTGGGGGCGCAGCACGCCGCGCTCGCGGCCCTGCTGGAATGCCATCCTGCCGATCTGGTCCTGTGCGACAACCTGTTCCTGGGCATGCTGCCGTTCCTGCTCGGGCCCAGACGCGAACGGCCGGCGATCGCCTGCTGCGGGGTCACGCCGTTGTTCACCAGCCGCGACGACGGCGCGCCGAACGGCCCAGGGCTGCTGCCGACCGCGGACGAGGAAACGCTGCTCGACTACGAACTGATCAAGGCGTTCGCCGACGACGACTTCTTCGACCCGATCCAGGAGGAGCTCGACCGGGCGCTGGCTGCGACCGGACGGGGCCCGCTCGCCATGCCGATGAACGATGCCGGCGTGGCGTTACCGGACCTGTACCTCCAGCCCACCGTCGCCGCCTTCGAGTATCCGCGGCGCGCCATGCCCGCGACTCTGCACTTCATCGGCGCGCTGCCGCTGCCGGTGATCGACATGCCGCTCCCGGCCTGGGCCGGCGATCTGCCGAGCGCCGCCAGGGTGGTCCTCGTCACGCAGGGCACCCTGGCCAACCACGACCTCGGCGAGGTGGTGGCACCCACGCTGGCGGCGCTGGCCGACCGCGACGACGTCCTGGTGCTGGTGACCACGGGAGGACGTCCGCTCGACGCCGTGCCAGGGCCGATCCCGGCCAACGCGCGGCTGGCCCGGTTCGTGCCCTATGACTGGCTGATGCCGCGGCTCGACCTCGTGGTCACTAACGGCGGCTACGGCACCGTCAACTATGCGCTCAGCCATGGCGTTCCGCTGGTCGTCGCCGGCGTCAACGAGGACAAGGCGGAGGTGGGCGCGCGTGTCGCCTGGAGCGGCGTAGGCGTGGCCCTCCAGGCCGAGGCGCCGGCGCCGCCGGCGCTCCGGCAGGCCATCGACCGAGTGCTGGACGACGACGGCTACCGCGTCGCCGCCCGGGCGATGGCGGCCCGCTTCTCGGCCGCCGACAGCGAGCGGCAGGTCCTGCGGCTGCTGGAGGCTGCCCACGCCCGGCACGTCGCCGCCACCTGAAGCCGATGAGCCGGCTGACCAGCCGGCGCCGCCGCGACCGATGCCATCCGTCCCGGAGACCCGGAGCGGGGCGCCCTACGCCTGAAGTCATGGACGCCACAGAGCAGCAACGATTCCCGTCAGAAGCGTCTCAAAATAGGCACTATATTTGCATTAATGGTTAACAAGCTAGTTAATTTTACTGATCTTTTGACTATTTCCCTTGACTTGCCGGTTGAACCGCCGTCGGAATCGTTCTTATACTCTCTCCATGACCGATCATTAGGACGGCATGACCCCCAGGAGGATCTTGTGATGGCTACAGGTTCGCGTCGCGTCACCGCCCAGCGCTCTGGAATCGCGCTTGCTGCACTGCTGGTTGCATCGATGTCGGTCCATGACCACCGCGTCGCTGCCGCCCTGCAGCAAACCACGTCGGCCACCGGCAGCGCGGTCGGCAACCAGCCCCCGCACCTGGTGAAGGCGAGCTTCGGCACGATCAACCCCGGCATCGCCCACCACTATCCCTGATGAACGACAGGACGCTTCGTCCCCGGCCAACGACCACAGGCAGACGGGCTTGTGGTCGCGACGCCGCTTCATCTTTCCTTTGAGACGAGATTCGGTGATTAAATAGCCCGGGCGCTCGCTTTGCCCGGGTTGTACGGCTGTGCGCCGCGACAAGTCGCGTAGTGTGTGACCCCGCCTTCAGCGTTCGACCATCATGGGCGTTCGAGCCGACGGAACAGGTCCATGGCTTTCGGGTCCACCACGTGGCATCCATCGATCCGGGCTTGGCTTGCAGCAGTCCTTGCGGCCGCAGCCCTGTGGCATGCTCCGGCGGCCCGGGCGGACCGGTCGACCTTCCGCACCTACGACGCGGACCAGGGACTCGCCAGCCTCGGCGGCGAATGCATGCTCCAGGATCACGCCGGCTACATGCTGGTCTGCACCGAGCACGGCGTGTTCGCCTATGACGGCAGGCGGTTCGTCAACCTGGGCACAGCCCAGGACCTTCGGCAGGGCGGATTCGTCGAGGGATTGGCCCTGACCTCCACCGGCCGGGTCGCCGTCGAGTTCGCCGACGAGGTGCTGGTGTCCGACCGCCCTTCGGACGCCTCCCATCCGCCTGGCGCGTTGTCGTTCCGCAAGGTGCTCCACCCGGGCATCTCCTTCTACGACCAGAGGCCGCATCGTCTGGCCGCATGGCAGGACGGCCTGGTGTTCCTGGCTGGCGACACCGCGGTCGTCATCGCGGTTCCCGGGTCGGGGGCGCCGCATGTCGAGGCGATGCGCTACGACCGCGAGCAGCAAAGGCTGCTCAGGAACGCGGCCGGGGTGTTCTCCGTCAGCGGCCACCTGTGGGAAACGTTTGATGACGGCCGGCTGTGCACCGCCGATCCGGACGCGGTCAGATGCTATGGTGCCGCGGATGGGCTGCGCGGCGGGCCCTGGCTGGACGTGGTCGCCGGCCCAGACGGCCAAATCCTGGCCAGGTCGGCCTCGTCGGTCGGAACCCTCGATCCCGCGTCGGATCGCTGGTCGGTGGTGGACCTGCCGGACCAGGGTGGCCGCTACGGCAACCATTCCCTCAGCGTCGGCCTGTTCAGGACCCCCGATGGCGGCTTCATGACGCAGGCGGATCACGGGCTCGCCGTCCTCCGTCCGAACGGCTGGCAGGCCCTGAGCGTCGCGGACGGCGCGCCGGCCGGAGACATCATGAGCGCCATGACTGACGCGACCGGTCAGCTCTGGTTCCAGGTGCTCGGGCGCGGGCTGGTGCGCTGGGTCGGATACGGGCACTGGCAGAGCCTGCAGAAGGCGGACGGACTGTCGGACGGCATCGCCTGGCAATCGGCACGCCCGGCCGACGGCGCGCTCTGGGTGTCCACCGATACCGGGGTGGACGAGGTGGTGCATCGCGGACCGTTCCTGCGCGTCAACCGGGTGTTTCCCGGTCCGTCCTTCGCCCTTGCCGTCGGCCTTCATGGCGAGCTGTGGAGCTCGTCCGGCCTGAACGGCATCAGGATCATCGATCCTGCCGACAACTCGGTGACACGGGTCGACGTACCGCCGGTCGACGCCATGACGTCCGATCCGTACGGCGCCATGTGGATCGGCACCGAAGCCGGGCTGTTCAAGGTCGACGACCGTCCGGGCGTGCCGCTCCAGGCCCGGATCGAGGGATCGCCGCACACGCCTGTTCCCGACCTCGTCTGCGACGGCATCGGCGGCGTGTTCTACCTGTCCAGCGGCCACCTGCGCCACCGGCACGCCGACGGTTCCGACGTTCCCGTTGCGGGCGGATGGCCGTCCGCGGCGTTCGACCCGCTCGCCATCGCCCTCGATCATGACGGCGCGCTGTGGATCGGCGGCGCCGGCGGGCTGTTCCGGTTCACCGTCTGGAACGACCGCGTGTCGTCCTATGAGGCGGTCCCGACCACCGACACCCGCACCAACACCATCCTCGCCGTGATGGTGGACCATCGCGGCTGGATCTGGGCCGGCACCGCGCTCGGCGTGTCCGTGTTCGACGGGCGGCGCTGGGTGTCCGTGGATGCCGATGGCGGCCTGCTGTCCGACGACGTGGACCAGGACGGCATGCGCGAGGATCCGGACGGGTCGGTCTGGATCGCCACCTCGGAGGGCTTCTCCCACCTGCTCGATCCCGCCTGGCTGTTCACCGACCGACCGCTCGAGGTGGTGGTGAGCCAGGCGCGGCTCGGCGAGCGGCCGGTGGGGCCTGGCCTGATGCCCTTTACCAGGGACGCGCTGTCGGTCCAGCTCGGCACGCCGAACTACGGCGCCGAGCGTTCCCTGCTGTTCCGCTACCGCCTGTCGGGCGTGGACGCCGGATGGACGGAGTCCTCGTCCGGGCTCGTGCGCTATCCATTCGTGCCGCCCGGCCGCCACGTGCTGACGGTGATCGGCTACGACGAGATGATCCACCAGGGCTCGCCTCCGGTCACCTTGGTGGTCGACATGGCGTTTCCGTGGTGGAACCGGTGGTGGTCGGACACGCTGTGGGTCCTGCTCGCGGCCGCCTTCCTTTACGGCCTGATGCGCCTCTACCTGCGCAGCAACCTCCGCCACCAGGCGGAACTCGAGCGCCGTGTCGCCGCCGCCACCGAGGAGATGCGCGCAGCCCAGGCCCTGCTCCGGTTCCAGGCCGCGCATGACGCCCTCACCGGCCTGCTCAACCGATCCGAAATCGAGCGGCGGCTGGCTGCCAAGCTGGAAGGTGTCCATCTCGGCGACGAGACCGTGGTGGCCCTGCTCGACGTCGACCATTTCAAGCGAGTCAACGACAGCTACGGCCACCTCGGCGGCGACGACGTGCTCCGCGCCCTCGGCCGGCTGATCTCGCGGACGATCCGCGACGGCGAGTACGCCGGGCGCTACGGCGGCGAGGAGATCCTGCTTGTGCTCGACGACACCGACGGCCGCGGCGCCGAGCGCGTGCTGAACCTGCACCTCGCGGTGCGGCACGACACCTTCCAGGTTCCCGGCGCCGCGATCCGGGTGACCTGCTCCATCGGGCTGGCCTGGACCGTGCCAGGCGACGACTGGCAGTCGCTGATCGGCCGCGCCGACGACGCCCTTTACGAGGCCAAGGAAGGTGGCCGCGACCGGGTGGTGGAAAGCCAGCGCGTCAGGCCGAGCCTGTCCGGCAGCACGGCCGTCGCCCGCCCGGACGGAGCCTGACGTAGGCCAGCCGCCCGGCCGCGGTCAGATCGGCAGGTCGTCGGCGCATCGCGGCTCGGCGATCCGACGCCCGTTGCGTTCGGCGCGGAACAGGGCCGACCGGGCATAGGCGAGCCGGCGCGTCCGCATGATCGAGCCGAGCGGGCGGTGGGCCGACACGCCGTGCCAGGGGCTGAACGCCAGCCCGTCATCCACGGCGGCGGACCGTTCCGGGCTCCACCCTTCCTGCGGCGCCACGATGATGCGGGCCACCGGCCGGTACGGGCTGCGGTCTTCCGGCCACACCACCGAGGCGTCCTCGATCGGCATCGTCGCCCCGTCGGTGGCGAGCTGGACACGCAGCTCCCACTCGCCGCCCTCGGTGCTGAAGTGGCTGTTGACCGCCTCGCGCAGCCCATCCGGCTTGCCGGCGAGGTCGAGCTTCGCCTCGCTCAGCGCCACCAGCCCGGGAGAAACCGGCGCGACGCAGACCTTGCAGTAGTTCTCCCCGTAGAGCAGCGCCGCCTGCGAATAGAAGGTGTCGCCCAGGATGTGTGTCTTGCGCTGCCCGGCCACTGTCACCAACGTGGCGCTCTTGCCGCCGAACGCTTCGAGCACCCGCTCGGTGCCGCGGCTCAGGGCGGACACCGCCTTCTTCAGCCCCGGAGACCGGTCGGTGGTCGCCGCGATCGGCTTCAGCTGCGTCAGGAAGCCCGCCGCGTCGCGCGTGTTGAACGCGGGCGAGTTGCCCAGCACGAAATCCTGGGTGTTGTCGTTCTCGCTGCCGGGCAACCGCTCGCCGGACACGCCGACCACCTTGAGCGCCATGCCGCGCGGCATCGACACGTTGTCGTCCAGCACGTCGCCGGGCGTGGTCGATAGCCGGATCACCACCGGATACCGGCCCGGCCGGGTGAACATGCCCTGCGCCAGGTCGGGCGGCAGGTCGGGCACGGACAGCACGCCGCGCAGGAAGCCGTGGCTCTTGGCGTGCACCGAGCGCATCGCGTGGCCGGAATGCCCGAAGGTGGTCCGGCTGATCGAGAGCATGGTGTCGGCGAGTTCCGCCTCGATCGCGGCCTCGTCCGCCCGGCCAGACTCGAGGGACGGATCGAACGGCAGGGGAGCCGCCGTCAGCGCGGCGTCCGGTACGGGCATCTCGACCTCCACGTTCTCGACCCGCCGTTAACGGGCGGAGGACGGCGCGGTCGAGAAACGTACGAGCTTGTGAAGCCGGCCAGCCCGGAGGGCGCGGACCGGCGTCCCGGATCCGCCGCGCTACTGCGCCGGCGGGGCGGCGACCTTGGTGATGGCCGGGCTGACGGTCGGCAGCGGCAGGGTGCCATGGCCGGTGTTGCCGGTATCGGCCGGCGGCGGCGCGCCCACCGTGCTCGTGGCCTCCGGATACCAGTCCGGCACGGTGGCGCGACGGTCGTTGCGCACCGCCTCGACGTCGTTCTGGCGCAGCTGGCGGTACAGCGAGCGTTGCGTCGCATACGGGTCGAGCGCGTTCTCCTTCAGCTTCCTGAGGTCCTCGATATGCGGCGCGACCCCGTCCACCGCGGCCATCCCGGTGGAAATGTCGTTCAGGTGGTGGATGCCGTTGAAGGTCGCCCAGGTGTAGGGGCTGACGGCGGAGTCGACGCCGCGGCCGACGCCGTCGCGCACCCCGGACGGGCCGAACAGCGGCAGGTACAGGTATGGGCCCGCCGGGATGCCCCACAGCGCGAGGGTGGTGGCGCCGTCGGCGGAATGGTCCGGATAGCCGACATGCTTGGCCACGTCGAACGCGCCGCCGATGCCGACCGTGCTGTTGATGACGAAGCGCACAAAGGTGTCGCCGGCGCGCCTGGGCTTGGTTTCGAGCACGTCGTTGGCGAACTGCACCGGTGCGCCCAGGTTGTTCAGTACGTTGTGGATGCCGGTGCGCACCGGCCGCGGGAACACATAGTTGTAGCCGCGCGCCACCGGGATCAGCACATAGGTCAGTAGCCCGTCATTGACCGTATAGACCACCCGGTTGGTGGGCTCGAACGGGTCGTTGGTCGCCTTGTAGTCGGCC
>CAXTOD010000038.1:0-5811 GCA_964245705.1 uncultured Acetobacteraceae bacterium | reverse complement strand
CTTCCGGATCGCTGGCCGCCGGCCGGGTGGCGCAGCCGGCCAGGAGCAGGGCCGCCGCTGCGGGGAGCAGCGCTGCGGCCGGCCTGCTCCGTCTGGTCCGGATCAACTGCCGCATCGTCTTCCCCTGCCCGCCTGGTTTTCGTCCCGCGCGCGCATGGATAGGGGAGGGTATCGGTTCCGGAAAGAGCAGCGCCGCCACACCTCGCGCGTGAAGCGTTCCCTCACACCCTGAACACGTAGCTTTCGCCGGCCTTGCGCTCGATGTCCGGCGGGAACGCGGCGCGCTTCTCGGCGAAGTAGCGGCGACGGTGGTCGCCGTGCCCGGCGCCGTTGTAGGTCAGGTAGAGCACCCGGCGCTGGGTGTCGGTCAGGTTCGGCTTGGACGCGTGCGGCACGAAGCTGTCGAAGAAGATCACGTCGCCGGGCTCGGTCGGCACCGCTACCAGGCCGAGCGCCTCCTCGGCGAGCGGGGTCCACTCGGCGCCAATCAGCTCGTGGGCGCGAGGGGCCGTCGCGATCTCCAGGCAGCCGTTCTCGATCGTCGCCGGGTCGATGGTGACCAGGGCGGTGACGAAGATGGGCGCGTAGCTGGTCCAGCCGGCCTGCTGGTCCTGATGCGCCTTGAAGCCGTCGCCGCCCGGGTACTTGAAGTTGATCTTGTCCTTGAACAGCACCGCTTCCTCGCCGGTTAGCGCCGACAGCCAGCGGCTCAGCGCGCCGCGCCGGGCGACCGTGTCCATCGCTGGGTGATGGGGACAGAAATCCTCGATCCGCTGCACCACCCGCCGCCCCGGCTCGAGCAGGCTGTCCTCGTGGTAGACCATCTGGCCACCCGGCACCTCGGGGGCCGACGCGATCTCGCCGGTCCAGCGGATCAACGCCTCGGTCTCGGCGGCGGAGAAGAAGCCGCGCACCACCAGGTAGCCGTCGCGACGCATCGCCTCGACCTCGTCCGGCTCCGGCAGGCGGGCGGACGCCCCAGGGCGTGCAGTGGGGTGCGCGGTGGGGCGTGCGGTGTCGGCCGGGCGCGTCACCGCGTTCATGCCGGCAGCCTGTCGATCAGCGGGCCGTCGATCAGTGGCAGCAGGCGTTCGGCTTTGGCGATGTCGTCCATGAAGTCGATCTCCGTCCAGGGCAGGCCCGTGATGTCCTCGTATCCGAACATCGGCGGGTCGGATGCATCCGCGCGGATCAGGGCGCGGATGGGTTCCTCGTATTCGAGGCCGCAGTCCAGCCCGGCCATGGCTTGCGTGCGCCGGGTCAGGCTGGCGGCGGCCTCGGAGGAGAAGCGGAAGAAGCCGACCGACTCGCCGTGGAAGGCGTGATCGGCGTCGGGCCGCTTGGCGAAGTCGACAATCCGGCCGTCGCCGCCCACGCAGATCTTGACCGGCTCGTCACCCGGCTCCAGCTCGCGATCGAGCAGCAGGACGGCCGGGTGCGTGCCGTCCAGCAGCCGGTCGACCAGGCGCGCGTCGTAGAGCACGTCGGCGTCCATCAGCACCACCGGCCCGCCTTGCAGCACCGCAAGGCCGCAATCGAGCGACAGGGCGCTGCCCTCCTGCCAGTGCTCGTTGCGGATCAGCGTGACCTCGTCGCGACGGCCGAGGCGATGGAGCTCGGCCTCGATCAGCTCCGAGCGGTAGCCGACCACCAGGCTCACCGGCCCGGCTCCGGCACCCTCCAGGCAGTCGAGATGCCGTTCCAGCAGGGTCCGGCCGCCGAACCGGAGCAGGATCTTGGGAACGTCCGGGGCGGCCGGACCGAGCCGGCGACCGCGTCCCGCGGCCAGGATCAGGACCGCCGGATGCCCCCGGGAATGGTCGCGGCGATGCATCTTTTTGTGTGGCCGTTCCGGGGAAATTGCTGCAGGAGATGAACGGTTACATGACACCCTGATGAGGATTGCGCAAATTGCCGAGTGGAATCGAGGCAAATCAAGGGTTTGCGGCTTCCGGTTCGGACGGCGCGAGCGCCCGCGCCTTTTCCGGGGTCCAGGTCCCGAAGCGTCCGCTTACCCGCTTCGCACGGCTCCGCGCCCTGCTGTCCCGCCCGGAGCTGGCCTTCCTGATGGAGGCGCATAACGGGCTGTCGGCCAAGATCGTCGAGAAGGCCGGGTTCGAGGGCATCTGGGGCTCCGGCCTGTCGATGTCGGCGTCCCTCGGCCTGCGCGACAACAACGAGGCGTCCTGGACCCAGGTGCTGGACCAGGTCGAGTACATGGCCGACGCCACCAGCCTGCCGATCCTGCTGGACGGCGACACCGGCTACGGCAACTTCAACAGCGTGCGCCGGCTGGTGCGCAAGCTGTGCGAGCGCGGTGTCGCCGGCGTGTGCATCGAGGACAAGCTGTTCCCCAAGACCAACTCCTTCATCGGCGAGGCGCAGCCGCTGGCCGACATCGCCGAGTTCTGCGGCCGCATACGCGCCGGCAAGGACAGCCAGACCGACGACGACTTCCAGATCGTGGCGCGGGTGGAGGCGCTGATCTCCGGTCACTCCATGGACGAGGCGCTCAGGCGCGCGGAGGCCTACCACCGGGCCGGCGCCGACGCGATCCTGATCCATTCCAAGAAGCGCACCGCGCACGAGATCCTCGTGTTCACCGAGCGCTGGGGCGACCGCTGCCCGGTGGTGATCGTGCCGACCATGTACTACGGCACCCCCACCGACGCCTTCCGCAAGGCCGGCGTGTCCACGGTGATCTGGGCCAACCACCTCCTGCGCGCTTCCCTGGCCGCCATGCAGGCCACCGCGGCGCAGATCCACGCCGACCAGAACCTGGCCGAGGTGGAGGGACGGGTCGCCAGCGTGAAGGACGTCTTCGCGCTGATGGACAACGACGAGCTGGAGGAAGCCGGCGGGCGCTATCTTCCGGTGGTGGTGGGGGAGGTCGCGACCGGAGCGACGATCGAGGCGGCCACCGGCGCGGCCGGCGACCTGCCGGCGCCCGTGGTGCCGGTGCGCGGCATCGTGCTGGCGGCGTCGCAGGGCGAGGCGCTGGGGCCGCTCACCGCGGACCGGCCGAAATGCATGGTCGACGTGCGCGGCCGGCCGCTGCTGGGCCAGCTGCTCGACACCCTGCGCCAGAGCGGCGTGCGCGACGTCGCGGTGGTGCGCGGCTACGCCAAGGACGCGATCGGCCCGGAGGTGTGGTCGGAAGCAGGACCGGACGGCGGCCTGACCCTGCTCGACAACGACGACTACGCCGACACCGGCGAGGTCGCCTCCCTGCTCCGCGCCGCCGACCGGCTGCACGGCGAGACCGTGCTGGTCTACGGCGACGTGCTGTTCCGCCGCTACATCCTGGACGCGCTGATGGGCGTGGAAGCGGACATCGCCATCGCGGTGGACGCGCTGCACCAGCGGGCGGAAGGCAAGCCCGGCACGCACAACCCGTATCCGGGCGACCTGGTGCTGGCGGACAAGCCGTTCTCCGCCAGCTACCTCGACGACCAGCCCGCGATCCTGCGCGCCATCGGCGGGGTGCGGCCGGCCGACAGCATGGGGGAATGGATCGGGCTGATGCGGCTGAGCGCCCGGGGTGCTGCCCTGCTGCGCGCCGAGCTGGCGGCGATGCAGGCCGACGGCAGCGCCGCCCGGTCCGACATCCCGACCCTGCTCGGGCGGCTGGCGGCCAGGACACCGGTCGCGGTGCACTACATCACCGGGCATTGGCTCGACGTCGACACCATGAGCGACCTGGCCGACGCGCGGAACTTCTCCTGAGCGCCGTCCGCTGGAACCGGCACGAAGCCGCCCGACCGGAGGGATCCATGCGCCGCCCGCTCCTGACCCTGTCCTGCCTGCTCGGGCTGGCCTCCTGCGGCGCGGCGCCCACCCGCCTCGCCGGGGAGACCGACGTGCGCTGCATCCACCGGCTCTACGACTACCCGGCGCGGTCCGAGCCGTTCCAGACGGCCGCCAGCACCTGCGCCTCGGGCCGGGTGGTCGACCTGACCGGCGACCACTACTACCAGGTGCTCGCGACCAGCCTGAACGTGCCCTTCGTCGACCACGAACCGAAGCACGGCAACACCATCGTGCTGACCGGCAGCCGCATCCCGCAACCGACCAACCAGCCGCCTCCGCCGGAGCTGCAGCTGCGCTGAGCGGGTCCTGCCGGCACCGGGCGGTTTGCACGCCGAGGCATCCGGTCTAATCGACCGGACATGATCCAGGCGCAGGACTTCCTCGACCAAGCCGCCGCGTGCGGCCTCGACTTCTACAGCGGCGTGCCGTGCTCGTTCCTGACCCCGATGATCAACCGGGTGATCGGCGCGGGCGCCGCCGGCGGCGGGCTCGACTACGTGGGCGCCGCCAGCGAGGGCGAGGCGGTGGCGATCGCCTCCGGCGCGTGGCTCGGCGGCCGCGGCGGCGTGGTCATCTGCCAGAACTCCGGGCTCGGCAACTGCGTCAACCCTTTGACCTCGCTCAACGTGCCGTTCCGTATCCCGCTGCTGCTGGTCACCACCTGGCGCGGCCAACCGGGACACAAGGACGAGCCGCAGCACGCGCTGATGGGACAGATCACCCAGGCGCTGCTCGACCTGTGCGCGGTGCCCAACCAGCCGTTCCCGCGCGAGGCGACGGAGATCGGGCCGGCGCTGCAGGCCGCGTCCGCCCGCTTCGCCCGGGACGGGCTGCCGTTCGGGCTGGTGATGGAACAGGACAGCGTGGCGGGGGAAACGCTGTCGGAACCGGACCCGCTCCCGCTGCCGCCGGGACGCCGGACCGACCTGCGCCGCCATGGCGACCGGCCGGCGCGTGCGGCCTTGTTGCAAAGCCTGTTGTCCGTGCTTCCCGGCACCGCGGCGGTGATCGCCACCACCGGCAAGTGCGGGCGTGAGCTGTTCACCCTGTCCGACCGCGAGCAGCACCTGTACATGGTCGGCGCCATGGGCGCCGCGTCCGGGCTGGGGCTCGGCGTGGCGCTGACGGTGCCGGGCCGGCCGGTGGTGGTGGTGGACGGGGACGGCGCCGCGCTGATGAAGCTGGGCACGATGGCCACGATCGGCGCCAGGCAGCCGCGGCGCCTGCTGCACGTCCTGCTGGACAACGGCGTGCACGACTCCACCGGCGGCCAGAACACGGTGTCGGCCTCGATGGACTTCGCGGCCGTGGCGCTCGCCTGCGGCTACCGCGCAGCCTGGTCGGTGGACGACCGGGCCGACTTCGAGCAGGCGGTGGCCCAGGCGCTGGACGGGCAGGCGCTGGACGGGCAGGCGCTGGATGGGCAGGGGCCGATGCTGGTCCACGCCCGCATCGCTCCGGGATCGATGGCCTCGCTTGGACGGCCGACGGTGCCGCCGCACGAGGTGGCGCGGCGGTTCCGCGGGTTCCTGGCTGGTACCTAACGCGAACAGGGCGCCCCGGTAACCGGGACGCCCTGTTCTGCCTCAGAACCCGGAGCCGCCGCCGAAGCGGCCGCTGCGGCGGCGGGTCACGGAACCTCGGCGCGCGGCGGCAGCCCGGTGCCGGTGGTGGTGCCGGTCAGGCCGGTGGTGCCGGTGCCGGTGCCCACCGTATATGGCTCGGCCGTCTCGTCGTGACGGATCCATCCGCTGCTCTGATACTCGGCGCGGCGGCTGGTGGTGTTGATCGCGATCTGGCCGTCCATGATCGCCTCGACCGTGAGCGCCTGCGACTCGTCGGCACGCACGGTGACCAGGTTGCCGCCGCGTCGGACCGTTTCGGCATACACGTGGGCGTCCTCGTCCGGGACGCCGGCGCCGGTCAGGGCGCCGACCAAGCCGCCGGCGCCGCCGCCGACCGCGGCACCGACGCCGGCGCCGGTCAGGGTGGCGATCCGCC
>CAXTOD010000037.1:2068-15034 GCA_964245705.1 uncultured Acetobacteraceae bacterium | reverse complement strand
GGCTGCAGCTCGATGACCGGGATCGCGAGCTCGGCCGCGACCACGCGCGCGGCCTCCGCCTCCCCGCGCTGCAGGACGATCGCCCGCACGCCGAGGTCCTGGAGAAAGAAGCGCAGCTCGCCGACACCGTAGCCGGGGTTCAGCGGCGCCGCCGTGGCGACCGAGGCCACGGCGAGAAAGGCGCAGGCTGCGTCCGGCCCGTTCGGCAGCAGGATCGCCACCCGGTCGCCGCTGCCGATGCCGCGCCCCCGCAGGAACGTGGCGGTGCGGGCGCAGAGCGCGCGCAGCTCGCCGTAGCTCAGCCCGGGATGGTCGGGGGTGCGGACGGCGCAGGCGTCTGGATGACCGCGCGACAGCAGGGCCGGAATGGTGTCGACAGCCGCCGGCATCTGATCATCAGCCATCATCCCGTCCCGATCCGTTCCCCTGGAAGCCGCTCCGGCTTCTCTACACCACTCGGGAGTTCCTGGAATGTCGAATAATTAACGAGCGACTACCGGATCCTGATGCGGCTGCGCGTGTGGCCGCCCGGCTGCCTGCTCCCCCGGCACGTTGGCGCGCAGCTCGTCCAGCCAGGCGCGGGCGCTACCGTCCGACGGAGCCCGCCAGTCGCCGCGCGGCGACAAGGAGCCGCCGGTGGACACCTTGGGCCCGTTCGGTACCGCAGAGCGCTTGAACTGGCTGAAGGCGAAGAAGCGCTGGAGGAACACCTCCATCCAGTGCCGTATCTCGGCCAGCCCGTACTCCGCGCGCCGCTCCTCCGGGAAGCCGGGCGGCCAGACGCCGCGGTCGGCGTCCTCCCAGGCACGCAGCGCCAGGAACGCTACCTTGGACGGGCGGAAGCCGTAGCGGAGCAGGTAGAACAGGGAGAAGTCCTGCAGCGCGTAGGGGCCGATCTTGGACTCGGTGCTTTGCAGCGCCCGGTCGGCGCCGAGAGGAACCAGCTCCGGCGAGATCTCGGTGTCCAGGATCAGCTGCAGGGTGTCGAGCACCGCCGGCTCGAACGGCTTTGCGCTGATCACCCAGCGGATCAGGTGCTGGATCAGGGTCTTGGGCAGGCCGGCGTTGACGTTGTAGTGCGACATGTGGTCGCCGACGCCGTAGGTGCACCAGCCGAGCCCGAGCTCGCTGAGATCGCCGGTGCCGACCACGATGCCGTCATGCTGGTTGGCCAGCCGGAACAGGTAGTCGGTGCGCAGCCCCGCCTGCACGTTCTCGAAGGTGACGTCGTAGACCGGCTCGCCGCGTCCGGCGGGATGGCCCATCTGCTGCAGCATCAGCGTCGCCGACGGGCGGATGTCGAGGGTGTCGGCGGTGACGCCGAGTGCCTGCATCAGCGCCAGGGCGTTGGTGCGCGTGGCGTCGCCGGTGCCGAAGCCCGGCATGGTGTAGGCGCGGATCGCCGTGCGCCCGAGGCCGAGCCGGTCCACCGCGCGGGCGGCGACGATCAGCGCCTGGGTCGAATCAAGCCCGCCCGACACCCCGATCACCAGGGTCCGGCAGTTGATCGCCCGCATCCGCTGCATCAGCGCGGACACCTGGATGTTGTAGGCCTCGAAGCAGTCCTGCTCGAGCCGGGCCGGGTCGGAGGGCACGAACGGGAACCGTTCCAGCGGCCGGCGCAGGCCGTGGTCGCCGTCCGGCGGCTCCAGCCTGAGCCCGACCCGACGATACGCAGGACTGGGCCGGGCGCCGCGGTTGGCGTCGAACGTGTTCATCCGCGCCCGCTCCTGGCGCAGCAGGTCGAGGTCGACATCGGCCGACAGCGCCCTGGGTCCGGACGGGAAGCGCTCGGACTCCGCCAGCGGCGCGCCGGCCTCGAAGATCGATACTTGCCCGTCCCAGGCGACGTCGTTGGTGGACTCCCCCTCGCCCGCGGCGGCATAGACATACGCGCACGCCGCACGCGCCGATTGGCTCTGGCACAGCAGGCGCCGGGTTTCCGCCTTGCCGATGACGATGTTGCTGGCCGACAGGTTGGCGATCACCGTGGCGCCGGCGAGCGCTGCCTGCGTGCTCGGCGGCAGCGGCACCCACAGGTCCTCGCAGATCTCGACTCCCAGCACGAAGCCCGGCAGGTCGGACGCCTCGAACAGCAGGTCGGTGCCGAACGGCGCCTCGCTGCCCGCGATCCGGATCGTCTCGCCGACCCGACCGGCGCCCGGCGCGAACTGCCGCACCTCGTAGAACTCGCGGTAGTTCGGCAGGTACGATTTTGGCACTACGCCCAGGATGCGGCCGCGATGCAGCACCACCGCGCAGTTGAACAGCGCCCCCGCGTGCCGCAGCGGCGCGCCCACCAGCAGGATCGGCAGCAGGGAACGGCTGCGCTCGAGCAGCAGCGACACCCCCTGCTCGACCGCGTCGAGCAGCGCGTCCTGCAGGCGCAGGTCGTCGATCGCATAGCCGGAGATGCCGAGCTCGGGAAACACCGCCAGCACCGCGCCCTGCAACCCCGCCTCCGCGGCCAGGTCCGCCGTGGCCTCGGCGTTCCGCAGCGGGTCGGCGAGCGCCACCGGCAGGGTGCAGGCGGCGACGCGGGCGAAGCCGTGGCGGTAGAGCGAGCGGAACTCCGGCACCGATGCCTCCTGCCCGGGTGGAACGCTGTGATGGGACGGCGAGGCGGCGAAAGGCAAGCCGGGATGCGGGATGCGGCCGCTCCCGGTGTCCGGCTCAGCCGGCCTTCGGAGGCTCGGCCTGCGGGGTGTGGTCGGAACCGGCGTCCTCGTCGAGGTCTGCCACCACCTCCCTTGCGGCGGACGGATCGAGTGCCTGCGCCTTGTCGATCAGCTTTTCCGCCTCGCGAGGCTTGTCCTCGGCGAGCTTGCCGAGGGCGTCCTCGACCAGGTCCCGGGCCTTTTCGTGCGCCTGGTCGGTCGGTTCGTCAGCCATGAACGCTCTCCTGTTGCCTGGGAGCACGAAGGCGGGACGACGGCGCGGGTTGCAACGGGCGGGGCGGCGGCCCTTGGGCATGGCGGCTTGGGCCGGGCATGCGACGCTCATTTAGCGCCGATGTGACCGCCCGGGGATCTGGTGCCGGAGACCCAAGCGTGTAACTTGTGCGACGAATGATGCGTCCCGTCTCAATCATAGGCGCCGGTCCCGGCGGCCTTGCAGCGGCGATGCTGCTTTCCCATGCCGGTGCCGACGTCACCGTGTTCGAACGGCACGAGGCCGTCGGCGGACGGTCCGGCACCATCGAGGCGGCCACCGACCGCGGCCGGTTCCACTTCGACATCGGCCCCACCTTCTTCCTGTATCCGCGCGTGCTGGCGGACATCTTCGCTGCCTGCGGGCGGCGGCTGGAGGACGCGGTCGAGCTGATCCGGCTCGACACCCACTACGACGTGATCTTCGAGAACCAGGGGCGGATCACCGCCAGCAGCGACGTGCCCCGGCTGCAGCGCTCGGTCGCCGAGCTGTGCCCAGAGGACGCGGCACAGATCCCGGCGTTCCTCGCCGACAGCCGGGCCAAGCTGGCAGCATTCCGGCCGGTGCTGGAGTCGCCGTTCAACGGGTTGTCCGACCTGCTGAAGCCGGACGTGCTGCGCGCCCTGCGTCTGCTCCGCCCGCTGTCCTCGGTGGACGACGACCTCAAGCGCTGGTTCAAGGACCCGCGGGTGCGGCTCGGCTTCTCGTTCCAGAGCAAGTACCTGGGCATGTCGCCGTATCGCTGCCCGAGCCTGTTCACCATCCTCGCCTTCATGGAATACGAGTTCGGCATCTTCCATCCGCGCGGCGGCCATGGTGCCGTGATGCGGGCGATGGCGGACGCGGCGCGGCAGATGGGGGCCAAGTTCCGCCTGGGCGAGCCGGTGCGCGAGATCCTGTTCGAGGGCAGGCGCGCGGTCGGCGTACGCACCGATGCCGGCCCCACCCGCGCCGACGCGGTGGTGGTGAACGCGGACTTTCTCCATGCCATGTCCAACCTGGTGCCGGCGCGCAAGCGCCGCCGCTGGACCACCAGGCGCATCGGCAAGGCCAAGCTGTCCTGCTCCACCTTCATGCTCTATCTCGGCATCGAAGGGCGGATCGACGGGCTGGCGCACCACACCATCTACCTGTCGGAAGACTACCGGCAAACGCTGAAGGACGTGGAGGAAGGCCGGGTGCCGCCGGAGGAGCCCTGCTTCTACATCCAGAACGCCTGCATCACCGACCCCGCCCTGGCACCGCCGAACCATTCCACGCTCTACGTGCTGGTGCCGGTCGGGCACGAGCGCGGCGCGATCGACTGGGACGAGGCGGCGCCGCGCTACCGGCGCCTAGTCCTCGACCGCCTGGCACGCGCCGGCCTGCCCGACATCGAGGGGCGGATCGTGTTCGAGAAGGTGATGACGCCGTCGGACTGGACGCGAGACTTGTCAGTGCATCAGGGGGCGGTGTTCAACCTGGCCCATAACCTGGGGCAGATGCTGAACTTCCGGCCGCACAACCGGTTTGAGGATGCGGACGGGATGTACCTGGTCGGCGGGGGGACCCATCCGGGCAGCGGGCTGCCGGTGATCTTCGAAGGCGCCCGGATCAGCGCCAGGCTGCTGGCCGACGAGCTGGGGCTCGCGCCGGTTGCGACGGCGATGGAATGGACCGGGACGCCGGGCGCTCCGAGACAGGGGCTGGAGCAGACCGTGCTTGGAGGAGAGGTGGCGTGATCGACCCCGTTGGCGTCATCGGCTCCGGGCTGGGCGGGCTCGCCGCCGCCTGCACCCTGGCCGCGCGTGGCCACAAGGTGGTCCTGTTCGAGAAGAACGACTGGCTCGGCGGCAAGGCGGCGCTGCACCAGGACTCGGGGTTCCGCTTCGACATGGGGCCGACCATCCTCACCGTGCCGTCGGTGCTGGCGCGGATCTTCTCCGAGGCGGGGGAGGCGATGGGGGACAGCCTCGACCTGCGTCGCATCGACCCGCAATGGCGCTGCTTCTTCGACGACGGCGCGGTGCTCGACCTCGACGAGGACGTGACCGCGATGGCGCTGCGCCTGCGCGGCTTCTCGGGGGCGGGCGAGAGCAGCACCGAGCAGGGCTATCGCGACTTCCTCGCCATGAGCGGGAAGCTGCACGAGGTGAGTGCCAAGTTCTTCTTCTGGAAGTCGGTCGAGGATCTCGGCGACACCATGAATATGAAGAAGAACATGGACCTGGACACCCTGCGCGACGTGCTGAGCCTGCGCATGGGCTCCACGGTGGCGCGGCAGATACGCAAGCGCATCGGCGACGAGCGGGTGTCGCAGATGCTGGACCATTTCGTGCAGTATGTCGGCTCCTCGCCCTACCTGGCGCCGGCGGTGCTGTGCTCGATCGCGCACATGCAGACCCAGGAAGGGGTGTGGTACCCGATCGGCGGCACGCGCGCGGTGCCCGAGGCGCTGACGGCGCTGGCCGAGCGGCTGGGGGTGGACATACGCACGAGCACCGGGATCAGCCGGATCACCCAGGAGAACGGCCGCGCCAACGGCGTGGTCACCGAGAAGGGCGAGACGGTGGCCTTGTCGGCGGTGGTGTCCAACATGGACAGCGTGCGCACCTATCGCGAGCTGGTGGGGGGTGCCGCGCAGAAAAGCTTCTCCCGGCGCTGGAAGCGCGAGCCGGCCTGTTCCGGGGTGGTGCTGTATCTCGGGCTGGACCGCGCCTACGACCACCTGCTGCACCACGACTTCGTGTTCTCCCGCGACCCGGAGGAGGAGTTCGACTTCATCTACAGGAAGGGCGAGCCGGCGCCGGACCCGACCTGCTACGTCGCCGCCCCCGCCCGCACCGAGCCCGGCGTGGCGCCGCCCGGCGGCGAGGCGCTCTACGTGCTGGTGCACACGCCCTATCTCAGGCCGCACCACGACTGGACCGCCATGCTGCCGGGCTACCGCCGCGTGATCCTGGACAAGCTGGCCCGCACCGCCGGGCTGAAGGACCTCGAGTCCCGCATCCGGGTCGAGCGCGTGCTGACCCCGGCCGACATCCACGAGCGCTACCGGGTGCTGGACGGGGCGATCTACGGGCTGGCCAGCCACGGGCGCTTCATGGGGGCGTTCAAGCCGGGCAACCGGTCGCGCGACCTGCCCGGCCTCTATCTCGCCGGGGGTGCGGCGCATCCCGGGCCCGGCATGCCGATGGTGATGATGTCGGGCTGGATCGCCGCCGACAGCCTGGATCAGGACGTCCGGCGCAACTCGGTGGAGCCGAGGCTCAGCGCCTGACCGTGCCCGACCCGGTCGCGCTGCGTTCGGAACCGCTGTTCCGGCTGTTCGCGTTCTACCTGCGCTGGTGGGCCGGGCGGCGGTTCCGGGCCATCCGGCTGTCCGGGCTCGACACCGACACGCTGCCGGTCGACCGGCCGATCATCGTGTTCGGCAACCACCCCTCGTGGTGGGATCCGGCCACCTACATCCTGCTGGCCGACCTGCGCTTCCGCGGCCGGCCCGGCTACGGGCCGATGGACCAGGAGTCGCTCGGCCGCTACGGGTTCATGGGCCGGCTCGGCATCTTCGGCATCGACCTGCACAGCGCGGTCGGCGCGCGTCGCTTCCTGTCCGTGGCCCGCCGGGTGCTGGCCGAGTGCCGCGGCCCCGGCGGCCGGGCGGTGCTGTGGGTGACGGCGGAGGGCGCCTTCACCGACCCGCGCCTGCGCCCGGTGCGGCTGCGGCCCGGCATCGCGCACCTCGCGGCCCTGGCGCCGGACGCGCTGCTGGTGCCGCTGGCGATCGAGTACGTGTTCTGGAACGAGAGCCGGCCGGAGCTGCTGCTGCGCTTCGGCACGCCGATCGACGCCGACCGGACGGTACGCCCGGCCCAGTGGACCGTCCGGCTGGAAGACGCGCTGACCGCGACCATGGACGCGCTGGCGGCGGACTCGCAGACGCGCGACCCGCTACGCTTCACCCGCCTGGTGCGCGGGCGGGTCTGAGTCGGCGGCGTTTATGACGGCTGGCGCCGGCTGCGTGCGCTGCTGTCCGGACGGCGCTTCGTCGCGGCGCATGGGGAGGAAGCGTGAGCCGGGCGGCACGGATCGCCGGCTGGACCGCGTTCGGCCTGTCCGCCCTGCCGCTGGCGGTGGCGGCGGTCAACCTGCGCCTGCTGCGGCCGCCTCGTCCGGCAACCGGACGACCGAGCGTGTCGGTGCTGATCCCGGCCCGCAACGAGGCCGCCAACATCGCCGACGCGGTCGGCTGCGTGCTGCGCAGCCGGGACGTGGAGCTGGAGCTGCTGGTGCTGGACGACGGCTCCACCGACGCCACCGCGGCGATCCTGGCCGCCATCGCCGACCCGCGCCTGCGGGTGATCCCGGGCGACGGCGTGCTGCCGACGGGCTGGTCGGGCAAGCAGTACGCCTGCGCGCGCCTGGGCGGCGCCGCGCGGCACGAGCTGCTGGTGTTCGTCGACGCCGACGTGCGCCTCCTGCCGGACGCGCTGTCGCGGCTCGCCGGCGCGATGCAGGCGGACCCGGAGCTGGGGCTTGCCAGCGGCGTGCCGCGCCAGGTCACCGGCACCTGGTCGGAACGGCTGCTGCTGCCGCTGATCCACCTGCTGCTGCTGGGCTACCGGCCGATCTGGCTCGACCGCGGGCGGATCGAGCCGGGCTTCGCCGCCGGCTGCGGACAGCTGTTCGTGGCCAGGCGGGACGCCTACCGCGCCATGGGCGGCCACGACGCGATCCGCGCCTCGCTGCATGACGGGCTGACCCTGCCGCGCGCCTTCCGCCGCGCCGGCTCGCCGACCGGGCTGTTCGACGCGACCGGGTTCGCCACCTGCCGGATGTACGGCAACGCCCGCGACCTGTGGGAAGGGCTGGGCAAGAACGCCACCGAGGGCATGGCGACGGCCCGCGCGCTGCCGGTCTGGACCGCCCTGCTGGGCGGCGGGCACGTGCTGCCGCCGCTGCTGCTGCTGCTGGCGCCGGGTGGGCCCGCGCTGGCCGCTTTAGGCTGCGGCCTGGGGTTGCGCCTGCTGCTGGCGCGGCGGTTCCGGCAGGACCTGCGCGGCGTGGCGCTGCATCCGGTAGGAGTTCTATCTCTCCTGATGTTGCAATGGCACGCGCTGCTCCGCGCGCGTTCTGGCAAGCCGACCAGCTGGCGCGGCCGAAGCTATGGACCCCGTCAGGCAGCCGAATCCGGCACCGTCTAATTCTTTCACCGCTGTCCATTAAATTAGTGCGATACTTGAAATAGTCTGTTACGGTTTCGATCGTTACACGGATCGTTGGGTTCTCCTGAGCGGGAGACGACATGGTAGCGATCGAGACGAGGCGACGCCTGCGCGAAGCCGCACTCCTGGCGATGCTTGCCCCGGTCGCTGCGTGCGACCTTCATCCGCCGCGCACCGCCGATCTTCCGGGAAACGCTCAGCTGCTGCTGGTGAACCCAGCGTTGTCAATGGTCACCCAGCGGCAAAGGCCGGTTTCCGGCATCGTAGCCAGCCGCGACGTTCTTTGCGTGCAACCAAACCCGGACTGGGCGTCCACCCTGAGCCGCATGGTGCAGTTCTCCGGCAGCGGCTCGGGCAGCGGTGCCAACGGCTCATTGAACGGCACTGTGAACAACAGCGAGTCGGCAATCCAACTCGCCGGCCGGACTGCCGGGGTCGTGGCACTGCGCGACGGGCTCTATAGTGCCTGCCAAGCCTACGCCAACGGGGTGATCGGGCAGGATGCCTACGCGCTGATCTTGAGCCAGTATGGCGACCTTCTGGTAGCGCTCGCGGCTCCTTCGCCCGCCGCGGCACCGGCCTCTCCCGCGGCGCCGGCGGCGGCCGCCGCCAAGGCCGACGGCGGCACCGGCTGGCTTGGCGGGCTCGCCGCTGACCACCGGGATCGAGCAGCAAGAGGCGGTCAAGGCGCTGCTCGTGGCGTGCCTGAGCGAGAACGACCCGACCGGGCTGCATGCCGCTGCCTCGAACCCGCTCCTCCGCGTCGGAGAAGCTCCTTCCCAGGCCTGCCAGACGGTGATCGGCAGCGTGGCCCTTCGGGTGAGGGACCTGCTCGCTCCGGCGGCGGTGGCCGCGGTGCCTCCGGCCAAGCCGAAAGCAACCGTGAAGCGCCGGCGGAAGGCTGTGGTGCACTAGGTGCCCTCCTGGTGCAGATCAGCCAGCCGGAATCGCCGCCCCTGCTGGCCGGACATGTGCCCCACGCGCGTGGGTTGTCCGGTGCCGGGTCAAGTGTTCGAGATCTCTGACACGGAGCAGGCTGACGAAGACGAACGGGTCGCTCTCGGCGTGTCCAAGGATGCCGAGACCGCGGCGCTCTGCCTGTCCGGCGGCGGCATCCGCAGCGCGGCGTTCTGCCTCGGCGTGATCCAGACACTTGCCGACAGGAAGCTGTTGACCCAGTTCCACTACCTATCGACCGTGTCCGGCGGCGGCTATGTCGGCGGTTGGCTGTGCCGCTGGATCGCCTCTCCCGATGGCGAGCGGATGTTAGACGGGCAGCCGCTGCCGAAGCTGGACCCATTGCGGGCCTACACCAACTACCTCACCCCCAATCCCGGACCGGCCTCGGACGATACCTGGCAGGCCGTCACGATCTGGCTGCGCAACACGCTGATTAACTGGACCCTGTTCGCGCCGGTCATGATCGCGGCGGCGGCGCTACCAATCGTGCACCTTCTGCTGCTGCGTGTCCTGGCCGAACCCGGACACGTCCGCACCGGCCTCGCCTTCCTGTCCGGCTTGGCGGCGCTGGTTCTCCTCTACCGCTCTATCCTGCGTAGCTGTCTGAGCTTGCCGAGTTATCGCCATCCCGACATCACGCCGGCGCGGCCCCGGCGCCGACGGATCCGACGCAGGTGGCCCTGGACCGGCTACGGCAGGCGTGTCGGCATGAACCGCACTCTGACCTGGACCTTTAGAGCCATGGCGGCGGTCGCGATGATCCCGTTCAGGCTGGCCCGCACCCGCCTCGTCGTTCTGCTGGGCCTGGCGGCGCTGGGCTTGCTGTACCGCCTGATCCCGTCCAGACGCCGCCGCGCCAGGACCGCTTTAAAGCAGCATGTGGTCCCGTTCGGCCGGACCGCCCAGGAGATATCCCGCCGCATCACCAGCCCGGCCCTGCTTTGGGCGTTCCTGGCCTCCCTCGCCGTTGCGCCGGGGATGCAGTCGCAGCCTGCGGCCGATGCTCCTGTCTGGCAGGGCCTTTGGAGCCACCGGCCGTTCTCGCCGAGCCTGTTCGACTGCTGGCCCAAGCCGGGTCTGGACGACGTCATCTGCCCGCCTTGCGACGTTTGGAAGCCGTTCGGCATCCGCACCAAGCCGAGCAAGAGGCTGTCGCGGATCAGGTCCGTCGTCGTCCGGATCGTTGGGACGACGACTATGGAGTTCCTCATATCCGCGGACGTGGGCAAAGTCCGAAGCGGCGCACTGGGGTGGCCGCAATGGTGGCTTCCGGCGGGAAGCCTGATCGCCGGGGTCGCTGCCTACAGCGTCGCCTGGTTCACGATCATCCGCCGCAGCGACTGGAAGAAATGGCGGATGAAGGTCCGCCACAACAAGAGTTTCAAATATAATCTCGTCGCCTGGCTGGTCAGTTGCATAGGATCGGCCGCATTGCTCTGGCTCGGGCTGACGCTCGGGGAACGCCTTGATGCCGTCTGGATCGTGGTGCTGGGACCGGCCTGGGTGGTCATGGCCGACGTGCTGCGCTCCACCCTGTACGTAGTGATGCGGCGCGAAGGCATACGCACCGCGTTGGACCGGGAATGGCTCGGCCGGCTGAACGGCAGCAAGCTGCGCGCAGGGCTGGGCTACGCGGCGGCGGCCTGGGCGGTGCTGTTCCTGCCGCGCCTGGTGCTGGACGGAGCCGGCACCGGCGTGCTGACCGGCCTGGCAGTGTTCTCGGCGGGCCCGGTCGGCGCCCTGCTAGGCAGGAGCGCGGGGACCGCCTTCGCCATGACCGGCAACGGGATCGGCAAGGGACAGTTCCGCTTCCAGCCGGCCTGGATCGTATCGGCGATCGTGCTGGTGTTCATCTTCGGCCTGTTCATGCTGTTCGGCCGGCTGGACGCGGTGCTCGTGCTGTGGATCGCGGTCCGGGGCGTCGGCATGACGGCACTGCCCGGGAGCATGCTTTGCGCCTCAGTATTGGTGGCGACACTGGCCCTGGTTCTGGCGTTCGGCCTTGGTCGGATCGTGGAGGTCAACCGGTTCTCGATGCACGCGATCTACGCCAACCGGCTGGTGCGGGCGTTTCTGGGCTCCGCCCGGGCTAAGGAGAACCGCCACCCCGACCAGTACACGCGGTTCGACCCATCGGACAACATCCGGATGGCCGACCTAGTTCCGCCCTGCGGACGCCCGTTCCTGTTCCCGGTGATCAACGTGGCGCTGAACGTCACCCGCTGCGAGGATACCGCGCGCGCGGAGCGCAAGGCCAAGTCCTTCACCATCACGCCCCGCCATTGCGGCTCCTGGGCGCTTGGCGACCACGATCCTGGCACCGGCCATCAGTCGGGCGCGTTCGTACCGACCTGTTATTACGCCGGCGGCATGGAACAGGAGACCGGACCAGACGACAAGAGGCGCGGCATCTCGCTCGGCACCGCCATGACCATCTCGGGCGCCGCCGTCAGTCCAAACATGGGCTACCACTCCTCGATGCTGACGGCGTTCATAATGACGCTGTTCAACGTGCGGCTGGGCGCCTGGCTGCCCAACCCGGCGCTGCGCGGCGCCACCAAACCGGCGCTGCGGGACGCCACCAAGAGGGCCATGCGGAGATCAAGTCCGAAGAGCGGACTCTGGCCGGCGCTCATGGAGCTGCTCGGCCAGTCCGACGACCATGGCGAGTCGATCTACCTGTCGGATGGCGGCCACTTCGACAATCTCGGCCTCTACGAGATGCTTCGCCGGCGCTGCGCTCGGATCGTCGTGATCGATGCTGATGCCGACAGCAAGTATGCGCATCAGGATCTCGCCCGGACACTGCTGCATGCCCGGATCGACTTCGGGATTGACGTCGTGTTCGACCCGGCCATCGAGACGGGGGTCAAGCGGGCGCGGCCGTCGGGAGCCTGGGGCCTCATCCACTACCCCGCAGGCGACGGGCAGGCGGCGCGAACCGGCTGCCTGCTTTATGTCAAGGCCTGCCTGCCGAAGGACGCTCCAATCGAGTTGCAATCCTACAAGGCGCTGCACGAGGTGTTTCCGCACACGCCGACCGTCGAACAGTTCTTCAATGAAATCGACTTCGAGACCTATCGCAGCCTCGGCGAAGTGCAGGCGCGGAACGTCCTGCAGGATTATTCCGACCGAGGCCGGGCGCCGACGCTGGAGAATTGGTTCGATCGGCAGCAAAAGCGCCTCCTACGAAACAATCCAGCGGGGGCTTCGGCCGGTCCCTCCGGACCGCCGTCACTGCCCGCACGGCGCATGGTGTCGGCATCGCGGACGCCTTGGCGCCTCCTCCTGAAGCGGGCAGGATCGCCCGGACGCTGAGCCGGAGGCCCGATGCCCGTCATGACGACCCTCCGCCGCTTCGCCCCCGTGCTTACTATGCTGGCTGGTTCTCTCATCGTGGGCACCGCTTCGTTCGCGACGGCTGCGACCATCACCGTCAGCGTGCACGGGGTGCGGGACGCGCGCGGCCACGTGCGGATCGGGATCTGCCCGAAGGCCGACTTCCTGTCCGAGACCTGCCTCTATCACGCGATCGTGTCGGCGCATGCGGGCACCGTGACCGCGACCATCGCCGGCGTCCCGCCCGGCATCTACGCCGTGGCCGCCTACCAGGACGAGACCGACGCCGGTCACCTGCGTCGCAGCCTGTTCGGAATCCCCGAGGACGGGACCGGCTTCTCGCGCGACCCGTCGCTGCGCTTCGGGCCGCCGGCCTTCGACCGATGCGCGCTGCGGATCGAGGCGCGGGACGCCGCGGTGAGCATCACCCTGACCTATTTCTGACCGCGTCCGCCCGTGACAGGTTGCCGGCCGCCTTCTTCTTCTTGAAGATGGCCCGCCGGGCTGGGCCGGGGAGGGGACGAAACGGGAT
>CAXTOD010000037.1:0-2058 GCA_964245705.1 uncultured Acetobacteraceae bacterium | reverse complement strand
GGCGCGGGCTTCATCGGGCGGCACGTGGTGCGGGCGCTGCTGGCGCGCGGCGACCGGGTGCGGGTCTATGACAGCCTGATCGAGCAGGTGCATCCGCTCGGAGCCAGCCCCGAATCCGTGCCCGACGACGTCGAGCTGGTCCGCGCCGACATACGCGACACCACGCGGCTCACGGCAGCGCTCGACGGCGTCGACAAGGTGGTGCACCTGGCCGCCGACGTCGGCGTGGGCCAGAGCATGTACCTGATCGAGCGCTACGTCGGCGTGAACGACGGGGGCACCGCCTGCCTGTGCCAGGCGCTGATCGACCATCCGGTGCAGCGGGTGGTGGTCGCCTCCTCCATGTCGGTCTATGGCGAGGGGCTCTACACCGCCACCGA
Organism: uncultured Acetobacteraceae bacterium; assembly: GCA_964245705.1. Lineage (GTDB taxonomy): Bacteria > Pseudomonadota > Alphaproteobacteria > Acetobacterales > Acetobacteraceae > Lichenicola. The sequence continues at coordinate 1,678 of CAXTOD010000037.1, read as the reverse complement.
CGGCACGGTGATGCAAGACGTGATGCGGCCGGTGCGGCAGGACGGCGCCGGCTGGGACCCGCTGGGGCCGGACGGGCTGCCGCTCCGGCCGGCGCCCACGCCGGAATGGAAGCAGACCCGCCTCGCCTCGGTCTATGCCATCACCAAGTACATGCAGGAGCGGATGATCCTGTGCGCGCCGCCGGCGTACGGCATCGAGGGCGTGGCGCTTCGGCTGTTCAACGTGTACGGGCCGGGCCAGGCGCTGTCCAACCCGTATACCGGGGTGCTGGCGATCTTCGCCTCGCGGCTGCTGCACCGGGAACGGCCGCTGGTGTTCGAGGACGGCGAGCAGCGGCGCGACTTCGTGCACGTGGACGACGTGGTGCAGGCGTTCCTGCTGGCGCTGGACCACCCGGCGGCGGCGAACCGGGTGTTCAACATCGGCTCGGGCCGCGACGTGTCGATCGCCGAGGTGGCGCGGGAAGCGGCGGCGGCGATGGACCTGCCCCACCTCGAGCCGGAGTTCGTCGGCAAGGCGCGCTCGGGCGACATACGGCACTGCTTCTCCGACATCTCCCTGGCCCGCGACACGCTGGGCTTCTCGCCCACCCGCACCTTCGACAACGCCCTGCCCGAGCAGATGGAGTGGGTAAGGCGGCAGCAGGCGACCGACCGGGTGCAGGAAGCCAGGCTGGAGCTGGAAGCGCGCGGGCTGGTCGCGTGACGGCGGATCCCGACCGGCCGGCCGCGGTCCCGGCTCCGGTCCTGGCACGCAACGGCCCGCTCGGCCTGGTGGAATGGTTCCATCCCGGCGAGCACGCGCGGGTGGAGTGGTGCCTGGAGCGGCTGCGCGCCCTCGGCATCTCCCGGCTGCGCACCCACGTCTCCTGGGCCGAGTACGTGGCCGAGGGCGGGGCGGACTGGTACGACTGGCTCGTGCCGCGTCTGGCCGGCGAGGTCGAGCTGCTGCCCTGCGTGCACTTCACGCCGCCCAGCCTGTCGCGCACCGGACGCGCCAACGGTCCGCCGGTCGTGCTGAAGAACTATGCCGACTTCATCGACCACCTCATCACCCGGTATCGCGGCCGGTTCGACACGGTAGAGATCTGGAACGAGCCGAACAACCAGCTGGACTGGGACTGGCACGAGGACCAGGACTGGCTGCTGTTCTCCGAGATGGCCGGCAACGCCGCGCACTGGATCCGCACCCGCGGCCTCAAGGCGCTGCTGGGCGGGCCGTCGCCGGTGGACCTGAACTGGCTGCGGCTGATGGGCGAGCGCGGCCTGCTCGGCACCCTGGACGCGGTCGGGCTGCACGGCTTTCCCGGCACCTGGGATTCCGAGGCGCGCTCCTGGCGCGGCTGGGACGCGCTGATCGGCGCGGTGCGCGACACCGTGCACGCCTTCAACCCGCGGCTCGAGCTGTGGATCACCGAGGCTGGGTATTCCACCTGGCGGCGGGATCCGTTCGCGCAGCTCGGGCACTTCACCGACGTGCTCGACCTGCCCGTGGAGCGCGTCTACTGGTACGGGCTGCAGGACGTGGGCAGCGACGTCGCGGTGCAGGAAGGGCTGCACTTCGACGAGCGGCAGTACCATTTCGGCCTGCACGACGCGCAAGGGCAGCCGAAGCTGCTGGGCCGGCTGCTGGCCTCCGGCGGCCTGCCCGCGGTGCGTGCGGTGCTGGACGTGGGGC
>CAXTOD010000036.1:13605-15082 GCA_964245705.1 uncultured Acetobacteraceae bacterium | reverse complement strand
AGGCTCCGGCCGTCGATGAGTCCTATCAGGAGTCGCTCGCCTCCGCCGACGCCAGCTTCGTGACCGGCGCCGCCCAGGGCGGGATGACGGAGATCCAGGAAGCGCAGCTAGCGCAGAAGATGTCGCACAATCCCAGGATCAAGTCGTACGCCGCCCGCATGATCACCGACCACAACACCGCCAACGACCAGCTGAAGCAGCTGGCGATGACCAAGAACGCGACGGTGCCGACGGCGGTGGACGACGCGCAGATGCAGGAGATCAGCAAGCTGCAGGGCGAGACCGGCCGCAAGTTCGACCACGACTACGTCGCCGACAACATCGCCGGCCACCAGCAGCAGGTGGTGCTGTTCCAGACCGAGTCGCAGAGCGGCACCGATCCGGACCTGAAGAAGTTCGCGTCCGACACGCTGCCGACGGTCCAGTCGCACCTCGACCAGGCGACGGCCCTGTCGGGAATGGGGCACAAGGGCATGATGCACCACCACCACCACAAGAGCACCACCTCGTAACCGGTCGCCACGACGGTTCGAGCGGCACCGCGCCGTCCATGCCCCGGCATGGGCGGCGTTCTCGTATCCGGCCAGGCGTCAGGGAGGGCGTCACGCATGTTCATCGCCATGAACCGGTTCCGGGTGGCACCCGGCTCGGAAACCGACTTCGAGCAGGTCTGGCTCAGCCGCGACGTGCACCTGAGGACGGTGCCGGGCTTCGTGACCTTCCACCTGCTGCGCGGGCCGGAGCACGAGGACCACGTGCTGTACGCGTCGCACACGGTGTGGGCGTCCAAGGCGGCGTTCGAGGCCTGGACCCGGTCGGATGCGTTCCGCGAGGCGCACCGCAACGCCGGCCAGACCGGCAGCCGGTCGATGTACCTGGGGCCGCCGCAGTTCGAGGGCTTCGAGGTGCTGCAGACCGTGGACCAGGCGTGATGGCGATCCGCATCGACCAGGTCGTCACCCGGACCGGCGACGACGGCAGGACCAGCCTCGGCGACGGCACGCGGACGACGAAGGATTCCGTTCGCGTCGAGGCCTATGGCAGCGTGGACGAGGCCAACGCCGCGGTCGGCGTGCTGCGCCTAAACGTGGCCGGGAACGCGGCGCTGGACGCGGTGCTGGCGCGGATCCAGCACGGGCTGTTCGACATCGGCGGCGACCTGTGCATCCCGGGCGCCCCCGACGCGCCCTACCGGATCGACGACCGCCTGCTCCGGCTGCTCGAGGACGAGATCGCCGTCCTGGTGGAGCGCCAGGCGCCGCTGGACAGCTTCGTGCTGCCGGGCGGCAGCGCCGGCGCCGCGCACGCCCACGTGGTGCGCACCGTGGTGCGGCGGGCGGAACGGCGGGTGGTGACGCTGGCGGCGGCCGAGCCGGTCAACCCGCTGGTGCTGCGCACCCTCAACCGGTTGTCGGACTACGCCTTCGTGCTGGCCCGTCACCTCAACGACGACGGCCGCGCCGACGTGGTCTGGGTC
>CAXTOD010000036.1:0-13595 GCA_964245705.1 uncultured Acetobacteraceae bacterium | reverse complement strand
CGATCAGCGCCGGGGTCGGCAGCGGGCGGCTGCGGAGCAGCTCCGGCAGGGTGGCGAGGGTGCCGGTGAGCAGAAGCTGCTCCGGGCTGGCGGCGCGCGAGATCGCCGCCGCGGGGGTGTCCGCGGACATGCCGGCGTCGACCAGCCGGGTCGCGATCGCCCCGAGGTTGCGCACCGACATGTAGAGCACCAGCGGCTGGTCGAGCCGGGCGAGGGCGACCCAGTCGAGGGCGGCGACCGGGTCGGCCTCGCCTTCGGCGCTGTGGCCGGTCGCCAGCACGATCGCCTGGTTGATGCCCCGCACCGTGGCGGGGATGCCCGCAGCCGCGAGCCCGGCGAGGCCGGCCGTCAACCCGGGCACGATGCGGAACGGGATGCCGGCCTGTGCCAGCACCAGCGCCTCCTCGGCTCCGCGGCCGAACACGTAGGGATCTCCGCCTTTTAGCCGCAGCACGCGCCGGTTCTCCCGGGCCAGCGTCACCAGCCGGGCGGAGATGTCGCTCTGGTGGATCGACGGGCGGCCGCCGCGCTTGCCGGCGAACTCGCACGCAGCACCCGCCTGCGCCAGGTCCAGCACCCCGGGATCGACCAGCGCGTCGTAGACGATGACGTCGGCCTGGATCAGCCCGCACAGGGCGTGCAGCGTGAGGTGGCCGCGGTCCCCGGGGCCGGCGCCGGCCAGCCAGACGTGGCCGGGCTGCAGCACCGGGCAGCGCGCGCCCAGCAGGCGGCTGATCGCGCGGTCCGTGTCGACCGCGTCTGGATCGAGGGGGTCCGGGCCGCTCACGCCGGGTCCGGGCTGGACCCGTGGCCCGGTTGCCGGCTATCGCTTCGCGACCGTCCCGCCGCGTCGGCCCCTGCCATGAGCGTTTTTCGCTGGCAAGTCGGGGATGCCGACCATAGATCAGCGTGCGGTGCAGCAATCGGGGGCATGGAACGGAATGTCGGACACGGAACTCGTCGATGCAACGTCCGTGCTGGCACCGCCGACCCGCACCTACGGCCACCTCAGCCCGGAGCGGGTGCTGACGGTGCACCACTGGACCGACCGGCTGTTCTCCTTCACCACCACGCGCGACCGGTCGCTCCGGTTCGAGAACGGCCAGTTCGCCATGATCGGGCTGGAGCTGGAGGGCAAGCCGCTGCTGCGGGCCTACAGCATCGCCAGCGCCAACTACGAGGACCAGCTCGAGTTCCTGTCCATCAGCGTGCCGAACGGGCCGCTGACCTCGCAGCTGTGCCGGATCGTGCCGGGCGACGTGGTGCTGGTGGGGCGCAAGCCCACGGGCACGCTGCTGATCGACAACCTCCGTCCGGGGCGCAACCTGTACCTGCTGGCGACCGGCACCGGCCTGGCGCCGTTCCTGGCGCTGATCAAGGATCCGGCCGCCTATGAGCGGTTCGACCGGGTGATCCTGGCGCATGGCGTGCGGCTGTCCGGCGAGCTCGCCTATGCCAACCACATCCGGCACGAGCTGCCGCGCCACGAGTTTCTCGGCGAGGACGTGGCGGCCAAGCTGCTGTACTACCCGACCGTCACCCGGGAGGAGTACGAGACCACCGGCCGCCTGACCGACCTGATCGAGAGCGGCAAGATCTTCGCCGATCTCGGGCTCTCGCCGCTGGACCCGGAGCACGACCGGGTGATGATCTGCGGCTCGGAGGCGATGCTGGCGGACCTGGAAGCGATGCTGCTGTCGCGCGGCTTCGACGAGGGCAACAGCGCCACCCCGGGTGCCTACGTGGTCGAAAAGGCGTTCGCCCAGCGCTGAACTCTCCAGTCGCCGGTCCGGCGACGAACCTCGACACCGCTGCCGCGACGGGATCCGCATCATGGCCCATGACTTCGACCTGCTCGTCATCGGCGGTGGTTCGGGCGGCGTGCGCTGCGCCCGCATCGCCGCGACCCACGGCGCCCGCGTGGCGGTGGCGGAAAGCCGGCACTGGGGCGGCACCTGCGTCAACCTCGGCTGCGTGCCGAAGAAGATGATGGTGCAGGCCAGCGAGTACGGCGAGCACGCCCTGGACGGGCGCGGCTTCGGCTGGAGCACCGAGCCTGGCACCCACGACTGGCGCCACCTGATGGCGGTCAAGGACGCCGAGATCGCCCGACTCAACGGCATCTACGTGCGGCTGCTCGCCAACGCGGGCGTGACCATGTTCGAGGGACGGGCGCGGTTCGAGGACGCGCACACGGTGATGCTGGAGCCGGGACCGCTGGACCCGGCCTTTGCGCCGCGGCGGGTCACGGCGGAGCGGATCGTGATCGCCACCGGCAGCCGGCCGGTGGTGCAGCCGCATATCGAGGGCTACGCGCTCGGCATCGACTCCGACCAGGCGTTCCATCTCCCCGACCGGCCGGACCGGGTGACGATCGTCGGCAGCGGCTACATCGGCGTCGAGTTCTCCGGCATCTTCGCCGGCCTCGGCTCCGAGGTGCAGGTGATCTACCGGCAGGACCTGCCGCTGCGCGGCTTCGACCACGACCTGCGCGAGGCGCTGGCGGAGGCGATGACGGCACGCGGCATCCGCACCCATCCCGGCACGCTGCTGCACCGGATCCGCCGCCACGAGGGCGCGCTGCGGGTGACGCTGGCGGACGGGCGGGAATGGAACACCGACCTGGTGTTCTTCGCGGTCGGCCGCACGCCGAACGTGGAGGGGCTCGGCCTGGAGGCCACGGGCGTCCGGACCACGGACGAAGGCCGCATCGTGGTCGACGCGCACAGCGAGACCGACGAGCCCGGCGTGTTCGCCATCGGCGACGTCACCAACCGCATGAACCTCACCCCGGTGGCGATCGCGGAAGGCCACATCCTGGCCGACCGGCTCTACGGCGGCACAATGCGGGACTGGTCGTTCGACACCACGCCGAAGGCGGTGTTCTTCTCGCCGCCGCTGGCCAGCGTCGGGCTGAACGAGGAGGAGGCGGCGGCACGCGGACCCGCCGACATCTACCTCGCCCGCTTCACGCCGATGCGCCACACGCTGAGCGGGCGCAAGCGGCAGAGCGTGATGAAGCTGGTGGTGGACCAGGCCAGCGACCGGGTGGTCGGCGTGCACATGCTCGGCGAGGACGCGCCGGAGATGATGCAGGGCCTGGCGATCGCGGTGACGGGCGGGCTGACCAAGGCGGATTTCGATCGCACGATCGGCATCCACCCGACCTCGGCGGAGGAGTTCGTGACGCTGCGCACCCGGACCAGGACCGTGGGCGAGGCGCGAAGCTGAGGGGCGGCCGGTTCGGACGTCATCCCGTCGCATTCGCCGCCGACGGACAGGGGCCTGCACGGATCCCGTCCATCCTGCCGGCGGGGCAGCAGCGCAGAACAGGAAGGGTTCGCCGCGCCAACAGGCGGACGCCGCCCTGCCTTGAGCCCGATGCAAGATCCCTGCGGGCGGTGCTTCCGGAACCGATCGGATCTAGTAGCGGACGGCGAACCCGACATACGGCGACCAGTCGGGCGCGGACCGGTTGAGGCCGACATAGACCCCGCCGTCGAGCTCGACGTTGTGGCCGATCACCCACTGCAGCGAGCCGTCGATCGTGTTCTGGTCGCCGGTGTTGTGGTCGGCCTCGTCGTCCAGCGCCAGCTCGAGCGCCGCGGTCACCGTGGTGCCCGGGATCTGCCGGTTCAGGTTGAGGATGAGCTGGGTGTCGCCGTGCAGGCCTGGCTTGTCGGCGTTGTCGAGCAGGCCGGCGCCCGGCTCCACCGTGATCGAGAACTGCTTCGGCAGCGGCAGCACGATCGGCAGCGCCACCGTATATTGCGTCGACGCCTCCCGGATCCCGGACGCGCCGTTCGGCAGTTCGACGAAGCCGACCAGGCCGACGCCGCGGCTGCCGTCGCCGTCGTTGCCGAGGACGTTGACCTTGCCGCCCAGCTGCAGGTCGCCGATCCCCTGCCCGGACTGGCGGCCGTTGCCGATCCGGCTGCGCGTCACCTCCGTGTTGAACAGCGGCAGCACGGCGTCCAGTTCCGCCCGGTCGTTCAGGCCGACCTTGAGGTTCGGGTCCAGGATCGTGGTCGAGCGCGTCGTGCTGTCGTCCGGCGACCAGTGGTCCCAGGAGTAGAGCCAGAGATCGCTTTCGAGCTGGAGGTGGCCGGCATCCACCGTGAACGGGCTGAACGACTTGCCCGGGCGGTCGGTCTCCAGGGGACGCATCAGCGCGTCCGGCGTCGGGTCGAACAGGGTGTAGCCGCTCTTGTCGGCAGCCGGAGGAGCAGGATCGGTCTGCGCGCCCGCCACCCCCGCCGGCAGGAGCAGCGTTGCCGCAAGGACCGCCCAAAGGTGCTGCCTCATGTCGCCCCTGTTCCTGCCCCAGGCGCCTGCTGCCGGCGCCGGTCTTCTTTATGCGCCGGCGCGGCGGCGACAGGATCCGTCACGCGTGGCCGCGCAGGCGCAGGCTGGTCCGGTTCAGCGGCAGCAGCAACGCAGGGTCGGCCACGATCCGCTCGGCTTGTCCCACCGCCGCCGCCAGCTGCGGCAGGCTCAGGTGCCGGATCGCCGGGCGGCGCACCACCGTGTCCCAGCGCGCGCCGATCGCCGCATCCAGGCAGACCCGCTTGAAGCAGTGGTCGAGCCGGATCGGCCAGTTCCGCTCCGCCGCCATCGCCGGCAGCACCGTGTCGGTCAGCAGAGCCCAGCGGGCGAGCAGGACGGCGCGGGAGCCGGCGTCGTCGGGTGCGGGAAGGGGCAGGGTCGTCATCGGGTCGGCAGGATCGCTGGTTCCCGTCCGGCGGGACAGTCACTCCATGAAGGACCCGGTGGTCCGGCAGGCGGTGGAGCAACACTCGTTCGTGATCGGCGGCCGGCAGACGAGGTCCGGGTATGCCCCTATGTAACGGTCCGCGATTCTGGACGACGGGTCACCATGACGTTTCTGCGAGCGACCGCCGTGTCCGGGCCATGCAGCCCGCTCCCGGTGGGTCTGCTGCCGGTGTCCCGGCAGGGCCTCCCGTCCGGCCGGCCCGGCCGGTGACGCACCCGGTGGAAACCTTGGCCCGGTTCGGCACCGTCGCGCGCGACCTGTCCGAGCTGAAGCGGATGCGGGACCACTCCACGGCCGACAGCGTCGCCGAGCGGCTGTTCCGCTCGGCCTGGGCGGCGCTGGCGCAGGGGTCGGAGCCCCGTTCGGTATGCCTGCAGGTCGTGGCCGACGCGCTGGTCGCGACCCGGCTCGGCGGGATCGATGCCGGCCTGCTCCGCGACATGGAGGTCGACCGCCAGGCGCGGAACGCGGTCCTGTGCCGCGCCTTCGACGACGCCGCGGCCGCGCTGTCGCCGGATACCATGGCGCCGGTCCGCGACGCGGTGGGCGGCCTGTGGACGGCAGCCGGCCATCGGGCTCCCCCGTTCGTCGACATGCTGATCCGCCAGCCGCGCGCCGGAGCCACCTCGCCCGGCCGGCCGCGCCTGGCGCTGGAGCCGGCGGAAAGCCAGGGCGACCACTGTGTGGTGGTCGGCGTGCTAGGGGCGCTGCTCGCCCTGCACGGCGACGCCGACCCGGCGCGGGCCTTCCTGGCCGGGCTCGCGCACCACCTGCACAACGCCCGCCTGCCGGACACCGGCTTCGCCGGCGAGGTGATGCTGGGCGACCTGCTGCTGCCGCTGATGCGGCGCCTGACCGACGGCGAACTGCAAACGCTGCCGCCGGCGCTCCGGGCGCGGGTGGAGGACGCCTTGGCGCCGATCGCCGACGCCGACACGGCGGACGGGCGCGCCTTCAACGCCGCCGACGTGATCGACCGCGTGCTGCAGGCGCACCACCATGGCCGGGCCGCCGCCTTCACCGTCGACCAGGCGCTGGGCGACCTCCAGCTGGTGCATGAAGGCCCGCTGCAGGCGTTCCATCTGCGCGTCCTGTCCACGCTCGGCCTGTCGTGACCGCGTCGGCCTGGCCGGCGGGAACGCTGCGCAGCCCGTCATCCGGACGGCTTCTCGAGGCACGCGGCGACAGCCTGCTGGTCGCGGACGGGGAGGCGTGGCCGGTGATCGACGGCATCCCGTTCCTGCGCGGCAACCGGGTTGAGCTGGCGGCGAAGGCGGTGCGGCTGCTCGAGGCCGGCGAGACCGAACGGGCGACCGCCGTGCTGCTGCGCGACCAGGACCCGTACGCGCCCGACCCGCCGCCCCCGGTCGAGGCGTGCGAGCGGATCGTGCGCGATCGCGACGGTCTCCGCTTCCGCACGGCGATGGAGGCACTCGGGTTCGGCCGGGTCGGCGACTATTTCGCCCATCGCTGGACCGACCCGACCTTCCTGTCCGGCCTGGCGCTGCTGGGCGAGGCGCTGCCCGCCGGCCCCGCCTCGGTGTTCGAGCTGGCCTGCGGCGCCGGGCACTTCCTGTCGGCGCTGCACCGCGCCGGGGTGCAGGCGGCGGGCGGCGACCTGGTGTTCGCCAAGCTGTGGCTGGCGCGGCACTTCGTCAGCCCGGAGGTGCGGCTGGTCTGCTTCGACGCGGAGGCGCCGTGGCCGGTCGCTGGCTCCCCGGTCGACACGGTGTTCTGCCACGACGCGTTCTACTTCCTGCCGGACAAGCCGGGGATTGCGTTGCAGATGAAGCGGCTGGCCGGGCCCGGCGGCACGGTGGCGGTCGGCCACGCGCACAACGCCGAGGCGGAGAACCGATCCGCAGGCGCGCCGCTGACGGTGGCGGGATATGCGGCGCTGTTCCCGGGCGCGCGGCTGTTCGACGACGCCGAGCTGACCGGAGCCTTTGCCGCCGGTCGCGCGGCGAAGGCGGCCGAGGCGCAGGCGCTCCGGCCGGTGGCCGCCGTCTCGCTGCTGTGGCGGGCGGACGGTGCCGGTCCGGCGACCCGCGGGGTTGGCTTCGGTACCGAGTCGGGGCCCGTGCTGCAACTCAACCCGCTCTACCGGCCTGATCCGGACGGCGCAGAAATCGCATGGCCGAGCGCCCGCTACGAGCAGGAATACGCCGCACTGGCGACCTACCCGACCCGCTGGCAGGGTCCGGACGCCATCGACCGTACCGGGAATCCTGAGGTCGAGGCGCTGTTGCGCCGGCGCGTCTACGTCGAGCTGCCGGACCGATGGTAGCGGTGGCGACGTCCGATCGTGTCGGCTGGGGCATCGTCGGCTGCGGCTGGGTGGCGCGCGACTTCGCAGCACCCGCCATTGCCGGAAGCCATAACGGCCGGCTGCTGGCGCTGTGCGATCCCGACCCGGCCGCACTCGACGCGATCGCGCCGGAGCAGCGCGACGTCGCGCGACACACCGCGGTCGAGCGGTTCCTCCGCACCCCCGGGCTGCAGGCGGTCTACGTCGCGGCGCCCAACCACGTGCACCGGCCGCTGGTCGAGGCGGCGGCGGCGGCGGGCAAGGCGGTGCTGTGCGAGAAGCCGATGGCGACGGTGGCCGCCGACGCCGAGGCGATGGTGTCGGCCTGCGCCCGCGCCGGCGTGTTCTACGCCACCGCGTTCGACCAACGGTACCATCCCGCGCACCGCAAGGCGGCGGAGCTCGTGCGGGCCGGCGCGCTCGGCCGGGTGGCGGCGGTGCGGGTGGTCTATGCCTGCTGGGTCGGCGCCTCGTGGTCGGCCGACAACTGGCGCATCGACCCCGCGCGGGCCGGCGGCGGCGCGTTCTTCGACCTGGCGCCGCACGGGCTGGACCTCCTGGCGATGCTGCTCGGCGAACCGCTGGAGGATGCGGCGATCCTGGGCCAGCGCCGCGTCCACGCCTATGCGCAGGCGCCGGGCGGAGTGGACGACGGGGCGATGGTGGTGGCGCGAACGCGGTCCGGCGTGCTGGCGCAGCTCCACGTCGCCTACAACTGCCCGGAGTTCCTGCCCAGGCGCCGGCTGGAGATCGTCGGCGACCGCGGGCAGCTCACCCTGCTCGACACCATGGGGCAGACGCCGGGCGGCACCCTGACCCTGCGGACGCAGGCCGGACCGGAGGAGGTCGCGGTGGAGGGGATCGAGCGCTCGCCGTTCGCGTTGCAGGTCGAGGCGTTCGCCGACCACCTGCTGGGCCGCCAACCGTTCGGGTTCGAGCCGCACGGGGACCTGCGCACCATGACCCTGCTGTCCCGCCTGCGCGACGCCGTCGCCGACCACGGAGCCCGCTGACCATGCCGCTCTCGCCCTTCGCCTGCAGCAATTGCGGGCACTGGCAGATGTACTTCGCGGTGCCGCCGCACTGCCCAATCTGCTCGGACGTGCGCAACGACCTGCCGGAAGAGGGCTGGGACTTCCGCACCCTCGACGCGGTGCGGTCGGCGCTCCGCTACCATCGCCGCGAGGTGATCCCGGGCGTGTGGGAGTTCTGGACCACGCCGCGCTTCGGGCTGGACAGCCACGGCTGGCTGCTGACCGGGGCGGAGGGCAACGTCGCGTTCGAGGCGGCGCCCTGCTACGACGACGACGCGCTGGACGCGATCGAGCGGCTCGGCGGCATCGCGGTCCTGGCCGCCTCGCATCCGCACGGCTACGGCGCGCTGTGGCAGCTGCAGCGCCGCTTCGACCCGCCGCTGCTGATCCAGAAGGAGGATCTGCAATGGACCAAGGCGTTCCGGGTGACCCATCCTTGGGACGAGCGGCACGAGATCCTGCCCGGGCTGGTGCTGCACCACACCGGCGGCCACTACGAGGGCCATGCGGTCCTGCATGACGCCCGGCGACGCGCGGTGTTCGTGGGCGACGCGCTGAAGCTCGACCTCGACGGGGACGGCCGGGTGAGGGCGCTGTCCACTCACAAGGCGTTCCACAAGCAGATCCCGCTGTCGCCGAACGAGGCGCGCCGCTACCGCGCGGTGTTCGAGGAGCTCGACTTCGATACCGTGTTCACCCCGTTCGAGTGCGCGGTGGGGGTGCCCAAGGCGGCGGTGCTGGAGCTGCTGGACCGCATGGTGGACGGCGGCGCGTCCACCCGCCCGGTGCCGATCCCGGTGCTGATGCCCGCCGGCGCCGGATGGACCGCCGCATGAGGATCTGCTTCGTCAGCCGGCGCTTCTTCCCGGCCATCTCCGGCATGAGCGTATACGCGCTCAACCTTCTCCGCGCGCTAGTCGCGGCCGGCCACGATGTCACCATGATCAGCCAGTACCGGGACGATGCGTTCGGCAAGGGCGTGTACGGCGGCGGGCCGCCGCCGCCGGTGCCGGGGGTGAGGGTGATCGGGCTGGAACAGGCGGGCGAGGCGGAGTGCGGCGACTTCGAGCGCGACATCGCGGTGCTGGTGGACACCATCCGGGCCGAGCACGTCCGCGACCCGTTCGACCTGCTGCACGCCCAGTACGGCTACCCGACCGGCTGGGCGGTGCTGCTCGCGTCGCAGGCGCTGGGGGTGCCCAACGTGGTGTCGATCCAGGGCGGCGACGGGCATTGGGTGGGGTCGTGCTGCGAAACCCACCGGCTGGCGATGACGCGGGTGCTGGACCACGCCGGCGCGGTGCTGATTGGCTGCCGCTCGTTCGCGGCCGAGGTGACCGGGCGGCTCGGCACCGATCCGTCGCGCTTCACGATCGTGCCGGGTGCGGTGGATGTCGGCCGCTTCCGCCCGCAGCGCGTGCCGCGCGACCGGGACGCGCCGCCGGTGCTGCTGTATCACGGGCGGGTCGACCGGCGGAAAGGCGTGCTCGACATGATCGAGGCGCTGCAACGGCTCGACCGGGAAGGAACGGCATTCCGCCTGTTGCTGTCCGGCATCGGGCCGGACCTGGACGAGGCGGTGCGCAGGCTGCACGCGACCGGGCTGATGCGGCTCGCCCGACTCCGCGGCTACGTCGACTACGACCACGCGCCGGACGCCTATGCGGGCGCCGACGTCTTCGTCTCGCCGACCTATGCCGAAGGGTTCTCCAACACCATCCTGGAAGCGATGGCGACCGGGCTCGCCACGATCTCCTGCCGCACCGTGGGGGTGGTGGACTGCTTGCGCGACAACGAGAACGGGCTGCTGACGGAGCCGGGCGACGTCGACGCGCTGACGAACGGCCTACGCCGGCTGATCACCGACCCGGCGCTGCGCCGGCGCCTCGCCGACAGCGCGCTGGCCGAGTGCCGCGAGGTGTATTCCTGGTCCGCGGTGGCCGACCGGATCATGGCGGTCTACGGCGCCGTGGCGGGCCGGGCTCCGGACCGGGCGTTCGAGCCGGCGCTGCCGCGCGATCCGTGCCGGTACCGCGACAGCCCGCACCTGCTGTGAGCCCGGCATCCCGGCCCGACGCGCGCCCGGCCGCGCTGCTGTTGTCGCCGCATTTCGACGACGTGGCGTTCTCCTGCGGCGGCACCGCGGCGCTCCTGGAGGCGGCCGGCTGGGAGGTGGTGGTGGCGACCGCGTTCACCCGGTCGGTGCATCCGGCGTCCGGCTTCGCGCTCGCCTGCCAGCGCGACAAGGGCCTGGACGATGGCGTGGACTACATGGCGCTGCGGCGGGAAGAGGACGCCCTGGCCTGCCGCAGCCTCGGCGCGCGTCCGGTGCTGCTGGACCTCCCGGAAGCGCCGAACCGCGGTTACGGCTCGGCGCCGGCGCTATTCGCGGCGCCGCGGGCGGACGACGCCGTGGCGGTGCCGCTCGGCGAGCTGCTGTCGGAGCTGATGGCGGCGGAGCGGCCGGACCTGGTGCTGGCCCCGCAGGGCTGCGGCCGGCACGTGGACCACCTGCAGCTGGTCGCTGCCCTGCTGGCCCAGCCCGGCCCGCTGCCGCCGCTCGGCTTCTACCGCGACACGCCCTACGTGATCCGCGACGCCGCCGCGCTGCCCGACCCGCGCGTTGCCGCCCTGGCGCCGGTGCCGGTGGTGGTGCCGCTCGACGCGCGGGCGCGGGCGGCCAGGCAGCGGGCGATCGCCTGCTACCGCACCCAGCTCGGGTTCCAGTTCGGCGGCGCCGATCAGGCGGCGGAGGCGATCGAGCGGCTGATGGTGCGGGACGCCGAGGGGCAAGCCTGCAGCCACGCCGAGCGCCTGCTGCTGTCCGATCCGGCCGTGCTGGCGGGGATCGCGGCGTGAGCGCCAGACCACCAACCGGCAGACGAGGAGACACCGCCGCGTGACGCAGGATCATGCCGTGATCGCGGCGCTGTTCCGGGACAGCATGCCGAAGGACGCCGAAACGCTGGCGTTCCGGATCGACTCGCTCGACCGGCTCGGCATCCCGGTGGTGCAGGCGAACCTCGTCTCGTCCGACCGGCCGACGGTGATCGGCCACGGCTACGGCTTCACCGAGGCCGAGGCCGCCACCGGGGCGCTCGGCGAGCTGTGCGAGGAGGTGCATCTCGGCACCTGGCTCAAGCGGCAGGAGCCGGTGGAGGCGAGCTACGCGGCCCTGCTGGCGCGGCTGGGCCCGTCGGGCGTGGCCGACCCGCTGACGCTCTGCCTGCCGGCCGGCTCGGACTACGATCCGGACGCGGCGCGGCGCTGGCTGCCGGCCAGGCGGTATCCGTCCGACGGGACGGTGCTGGTGCCGGTCGAGTGGGTGGCGATCGCGCCCTACCAGCTCGGCGGCCATCCCGGGCTGATCACGCCGATCACCAACGGGCTCGGCGCCGGGCTGGACCTCGACCACGCGATCGCGCACGGGGTGATGGAGCTGCTGCAGCGCGACGGCAACGTGCTCACCTACCGCGCCTTCGACCAGGGCGCGGTGGTCGCGTTCGACGTGCCGCTGGACCCCGACTGCGAAACGCTGTGCCGGATCCTGCGCGAGGCGGGCATCGACGTCACCGTGAAGCTCGCCGACACCGGGTTCGGCATCGCCAACCTGTACGTGGTCGGCGACGATACCGGGCCGGCGACCCTGCCGATCCAGGTCACCGCCTGCGGCGAGGCGGCGCACCCGAACCGGATGCGGGGCTTGCGCAAGGCGCTGCTGGAGTTCGTGGGCTCGCGCTCGCGGAAGGCGGCGACGCACGGGCCGATCGAGCTGCTGCGCGAGCTGCTGCCGCCGGCCTCGTTCGCGCGGCAGATGGCGGTGGCGGAAGCGCGCGACGAGGAGCCGCGCGCGCTCGACACCATGGCCGACTGGGTCGCCCAGGACGCCGCGGAGCTGCGCCGCCGGCTGACCGACACCGTGTTCCTGCGGCGCACCGAGGTCCCGTTCTCGTCGCTGCCGGACGTGGCGGAGGACCTGGGGCAGAGCCGGGCCCGGCTGGACTGGCTGTCGCGTCGGCTCGGCGCGGAAGGGCTGGAGATCCTGTGGGTCGACTGCTCGCCCGCAGGCTCCCCGGTGCGGGCGGTCAAGGTGATCGTGCCGGGGCTGGAAAGCGAGACCATGAGCTACGGCCGGATCGGCTGGCGCGGGGTACGCCGGCTGCGCGACCGCGGCGATCCCCTGGTGTCGGATCGTCCGGCGGACGGGTTCCGTGCGGTCAGGCTGCGGGCGGAGGACACGAAGCGTGCCGGCGGCCCGGCGTTCCTCGACACCGCCAGCATCGATGCGCGGGTCGAGCAGGTGTATCCGCTGTATCGCGAGGCCAACCCGCTTTCGGCGCAGCTCGCGCTGCAGCGTCGGGGCGGCGGCGGGACGGCCGGAACGCCGCCGACGTGACGGTTCCGCCGGACCGGTCGCGTCTCGCCCTCCTGCTGCTGCCGACCCTGCTGTTCGGCATCGCCGGGGCGGGCAGCGCGATCCTGGCGTTCGGCCTCGACCGGATCTGGATGGCGCCGCTGTGGCTGCTGTTCGCGGTCTCCTACGGGCGCATGGCGCTGAGCGCCTCGAGCCCCTTGGTCGGGCTGCTGCCGTCGCGGCCGGCGCCGCCCCGCCGTCCGGGTCCGCCCGGGCCGGTCCGCACGGCGCTGCTGCTGCCGGTGTTCAACGAGCCGCCGGAGCCGATCGCGGCCGCCGTGCGGATCATGGCGGAGGCGCTCGACCAGGCGGACGACGTTTCCGTGTTCGTGCTGAGCGACACACAGGACCCCGGACGCCTGGCCGAGGAGGCCCGCCTGTTCCCGCCCGCGACCCGCGCGCGCTCGGGCACGCGCATCCACTACCGCCACCGCAGCCCGAACACCGGGCGCAAGGCCGGCAACATCGCCGCGTTCTGCCGCGAGCACGGCAGCGAGTACGACTTCGCGGTCGTGCTCGACGCCGACAGCCTGATGACCGGCAGCGCGATCCGCGAGCTGGTCGCCGCCCTGCGCGACGATCCGGACGCGGCGCTGATCCAGTCGGTGTCCTATCCCGTCGGGGGCACCACCCTGTTCGCGCGCCTGCAGCAGTTCGGGGCCCGGCTGAACACGCCGTTGTCGGTCGCGGGCCAGGACGCGTGGCAGGGGCGGCACGGCACCTATTGGGGGCACAACGCGATCCTGCGGCTGCGTCCGTTCATCGCCGACGCGACGCTGCCGGTGCTGCCGGGACGGCCGCCGCTGGGGGGCGAAATCCTGTGCCACGACACCGTCGAGGCGGCGCTGCTGCTTCGTGCCGGGTGGGCGGTGCGTCTGGCGCCGGAGATCGGCGGCTCGTTCGAGACCACGCCCAGCAACCTGGTCGACCACCTGGCGCGCGAGCGGCGCTGGTGCCAGGGCAACCTCCAGCACCTGCGCCTCGTCGGCGCGCCGGCGCTCCGCCCCGCCAGCCGGGTGCATCTCGGCATGGGCATCCTGTACTACCTCGCGTCCCCCGTCGGCC
>CAXTOD010000035.1:0-15088 GCA_964245705.1 uncultured Acetobacteraceae bacterium | reverse complement strand
TCTCGGACGCCTGCGCGACGCCGCCGCGCCGCCCGATCGCGTCCGGGCGGCCGCGCCTGGCTTCGTCCAGGCCGGCATAGCGGTCGCTGCGCCGCCGGCCCTGTCTCCCGCGGTTCGGCACGAGGTGCGCCGGCACGGCCTGGATCCGGCGACGCTGACCGGCAGTGGTCGCGGCGACCGCATCACGCTCGACGACGTGCAGCGCGCCGTGGCCGGCAGGATTGCGGTCGAGGAGGAGCAGATCCCCGGCGTCGACGCGGGTGTGCCTGCGGCGACCCCGGTCGGGCCGGATGCCGTCGCGCCGGCGCCGGCAACCGCCGGAGTGGCGGCGATCCCGCACGACCGGATGCGCCGCGCGACCGCCGAGAACATGCTGCATTCCGTGACGACCGCGCCGCACGTGACCGCGGTGCTCGAGGCGGATTTCAGCGCGGTGCAGGTGCACCGGCGCCGGCACAAGCCGCTCTTCGAGCGCGACGGGATCAACCTGACGATCACCGCCTACCTGGTCGCCGCCTGCGTCGTGGCGATGCGCGCGGTGCCGACGATCAACAGCCGCTGGCACGACGACCGGATCGACGTGCTCGACGACGTCAACATCGGCGTCGGCACCGACCTCGGCGGAAAGGGCTGGTCGTGCCGAGCGGCTGCAGGACCTGACCGGCCGCGCCCGCTCGAACAGGCTCGTTCCGGCGGACGTGCGGGGCGGCACCTTCACCATCTCCAACCACGGCGTGTCCGGCTCGCTGTTCGCGGCACCGATCATCATCAGCCAGCCGCATCGGCGATCCTGGGGGTCGGCAAGCTGGAGAAGCGCGTGGTTGTGCGCGACGTGGACGGCGCCGACACGATCCAGATCCGCCCGATGTGCTACGTGTCGCTCACCGTCGATCACCGCGTGGTGGACGGTCATGGGACCAACGCGTGGCTGACGGCTTTTGTCGACACCCTTGAAGGCTGGCCCCCCTGATGGCGAACCGCGACGGCGGCCTCCTCGTCGTTGGGGGGACTGCCTGGCCGCTCGCTTGTCTCGACCGGTCAGGCGGTTGACCTCGCGACGTCCGGGTTCGGGCGCCGCGTCTGCCAGTCGCACGCGGATCCGAAGGAGCATCCCGCATGGCCATCACCGTAGAGCCCTACGCCGAGGGCCGGTGGCATCCTCCGGGAGCCGAAGCGGAGGAGGTCGCGAGCGCAGTCGACGGGCGCATCATCGCCGTCGCATCCAGTCACGGCCTCGACTTCGGGGACATGGTGGCGCATGCCCGTCACGTCGGAGGGCCGGCACTCCGTGCGCTCGACTTCCACCGTCGTGCCGACCTAGTCAAGCGCCTCGCGGTGCATCTGACCGAGCGCAAGGAGGCGCTCTACGCGCTGTCCTACGACACCGGCGCCACTCGGAAGGACAGCTGGATCGACATCGACGGCGGCATCGGCACCCTGTTCTCCTACGCCTCCGCCGCCAGGCGGGAACTGCCGAGCGAGACCTCCATCGCCGAGAACGTGGAAACGCTGTCGCGGCAGCGTACCTTCGTCGGCACCCACATCTGTCCCCGCTGCAGGGCGTGGCCGTGCACGTCAACGCCTACAACTTCCCCTGCTGGGGCATGCTGGAGAAGCTGTCCCAGGCCCTGATCGCCGGCGTGCCGGTGATCATCAAGCCGGCCACCGTCACCGGCTACGTGGCTCACGCGGTCGTGCAGATGATCGTCGGGTCGGGGATCCTGCCGGCGGGGCGTTGCAGTTCGTCAGCGGCCGCGCCGGCGACCTGCTCGACCACCTCACCGGTCAGGACGTGCTGTCCTTCACCGGGTCGATCGAGACCTCCGAGATGCTGCGCCACAACCCCGTGGTCTCGTCGAAGGCGGTGCGCTTCATCGCCGAGCGGGACAGCCTGAACGCGGCCATCCTCGGGCCGGACGCCGTGCCGGGCACTCCGGAGTTCGAGCTGTTCGTCAAGGAGGTCGTGCGCGAGATAACGGCGAAGGCCGGGCAGAAATGCACTGCCATCCGGCGCGTCATCGTGCCCCGGGCGCTGGTCGAGCCGGTTGGCGCCGCGATCGGCGAACGCCTCGGCCGGATGGTGATGGGCGATCCCCGGTGCGACGACGTCACGATGGGGCCGCTGGCGGGGATCGGCCAGCGCGCCGGCGTGCGACGACGGATCGCCCAGCTGCTGCAGGAAGGCGAGATCGTGTTCGGCGATCCCGACCGGTGCAGGACGCTCGGGGTTCCGGACGGCGCCGGCGCCTTCCTATCGCCGATCCTGCTGCGCACCCCGCGCCCGCGGGACTTGGCGCTGGTGCATCGGACGGAAGCGTTCGGACCGGTTGCCCCGATCATGCCGTACGACGATCTCGACGACGCCGCCGGGCTGGCGCAGCGCGGGGAGGGCAGCCTAGTCGCGTCCGTCTGCACCCATGACGACGAGGTCGCGCGCCACCTCGTCGCCGCGTTGGCGCCGTATCACGGGCGGCTGCTGCTGCTCGACCGCGATTGTGCCGGGGAAAGCACAGGTCACGGCTCTCCGCTGCCGAGCCTGGTGCATGGCGGTCCCGGCCGTGCCGGTGGCGGCGAGGAGCTCGACGGCATGCGCGGCGTGAAGCACTACATGCAGCGCACCGCTCTTCAGGGATCGCCGGGACGGCTGGCGAATCTGACCAGGCGCTGGATCCGCGGCGCTCCGGAGATCGTCACCGCCGAGCACCCGTTCCGGCGCGACTTTGCGGCGCTGACCGTCGGCGACACCTTCAACACGCCCTCGCGCACGATCTCGCTCCACGACATCGAGCAGTTCGCCGACTTCTCCGGCGACAGGTTCTATGCCCACATGGACGAGGCGGCCGCGTCGGCCAATCCGTTCTTTCACGGCCGCGTCGCGCACGGCTACCTGCTGCTGTCCTTCGCGGCCGGGCTGTTCGTCGATCCGGCGCCCGGACCCGTGCTGGCCAACTATGGGCTGGAGGCCTTGCGCTTCCTCAAGCCGGTCGTGCCAGGCGACAGCATCCGGGTCCGGCTGACGGTGAAGTCGAGGAACGCAGCCCGCGAGCCGAGCTATGGCGAGGTGCGATGGGACGTGGAGATCTTCAATCAGGATGACGAAACGGTTGCCCGGTATGAGCTGCTGACGATGTGTGCGCGGCCGGTCGATGATGCCTCCCCATAAGGCCCGCTTCGTCCACCGGCGTCGCATCGTCTGGGGCGACACAGACGCCGCTGGCATCGTCTATACCCCCCGCATCGCCCACTTCGTCGTTGAGGCGGTCGAAGCCTGGTTCCGCGAGCGGCTGTCGGTCGAGTGGCTCGCCGGCCCGCGCACGCCGTTCGTCTCGTTCGGCTGCCGCTTCATCTCGCCGATGATGCCTGCCGACACGATCGACGTTGAGGTTTCGCTGGTGCGGGCCGGACGAAGCGCCCTCGACTTCGCGTTGGTGGCGCGCGCGGAAGGCCGCCTGTGCTGGACCGCGGAAACGATCCGCGTGTTCGTCGACGGCGACACCTTCAAGAGCAGGCCGATCCCGACAAACCTCCTCGCGGCGGTCAAGGCGGAACGGTCGATCGCCGCCGGCGGAGGATAGCTGACCGACGGATCCCGTTCGCTGCCGCCTACAGGAACGTTTTTCCCTCACGCACCAGCCGTTCCAGCAGCCCGGAAGGCTCCGACCCGGCGCCCCCGCAGCACGCGGCCGCCTCCACCTCGGCGAGCACGGCGGCCAGCCCGGCGCGATCGGCGGCGAACATCGGGCCGCCCTTGCCGCGCGGAAAGCCGTAGCCGTTGACAAACACGAGGTCGATGTCGCTGGCGGGCGACGCCACGCCGGCCTCCAGCACCTTGGCCGCCTCGTTGGCCATCACCGCCAGCAGCCGGCGGCGGATCTGCTCGGCGACGTTCGTGATGTCCTTCGCGCGCCTGGGCCTGATCCCGGATCCGGGCGGCACCTTTCATCTCCCGCGCCTGGGCGGTGACGCCCGCGCCCGCGGCTTGGCCCTGCTCGGCGAGCCGCTCCCCGCCGAACAGGCGGAAGCTTGGGGGCTGATCTGGAAGACCGTCGACGACGAACGGCTGGGACAGGAAACGGAAGCGCTGGTCGCGCATCTCGCCGTGCAGCCGACCTTCGGGCTGGGCCAGATCAAGCTGGCGCTCAACGCGTCCGCCGACAACACGCTGGATGTCCAGCTCGACCTGGAGCACGACCTGATGCGCCGCGCCGCGCCGCGCCGGGCAGACGGCCGACTACGCGGAAGGCGTGGCGGCCTTCGTCGGGAAGCGCGCGCCCCGCTTCGACGGCCGGGAATGACGGCTCCCGTCGCCGGCCCGGAGGAAAAGGCACGCGCTCCGCGACGCCGTGCGCCGCGGCCGGGCGAGACCATGCTGGCGCAGGCAACGGAGCAGCTGCGCGCCGGGCGAAGCGGGCCATCGACCGCGGGCCGGGCAGGGAGCCTTTCCCGGCCTGCTGCCTCGCCCGCCCCGCGAAGCGTGATTATGCTGGCCGTCGGTCGCACGGGATGCGCTTCAGGCTGAAGGTCACCGTCATGGCACGTCCTCGCGCTCCGGACTACGAGGACAAGAGCAAGCTGATCCTCGACAGGTCGGCCATCCTGTTCGCCCGGCACGGCTACGACAGGGCGTCCATCACCATGATCGCCGATGCTTGCGGCATGTCGAAGGCGCTGCTCTACCACTACTACGCCGACAAGCTGCAGATCCTTCTCGGGATCATCGGGTCGCATCTCGACGACCTGCTGCGCGCCACCGCTCCGGAACGGTGCGCCGGAAGCTCGGCCCGGACCACGCTCTACGCGATGTCGGAAGCGGTGCTGGACACCTACCGGAACGCCGACGCGCACCACCAAGTGCAGCTCAACCACATGGACCTGCTGGCGCCCGAGCAGCAGGACGCGCTGCGCGACCTCGAACGCCGCCTGGTCGCCCGGTTCGCGGTCGCCATCGACGCGGCCCTTTCCAGTCCCGGCAGCCAGGACGCCCTGCTGAAGCCGCTGACCATGTCGCTGTTCGGCATGTTCAACTGGGCCTACATGTGGTTCCCCGACACCGGCCCGCTCACCCGGCCCGCCTATGCCCGCCTGGCCGCCGACCTCGTCATCAGCGGCGCGCACGTCACGTCGCTGCCGGCGGACGCAGACCCGGCGTCGGGAGGCAAGGGACCGGCCGCCGCCGCTCCGGCCGTCCACGCTCGGGCGGTCCGCGCCCGGCGGCCGGATCCTCAGACCGCGTCGTAATCGATGGTCACCCGATCCGAGGTGGGCCGCGTCTGGCAGGTCAGCACGAAGCCCGCCTCGACCTCCCACGCCTCGAGCGAGAAGTTCACGTCCATCACCGCCATGCCGACGACCAGCCTGGCGCGGCAGGTGCTGCACATGCCGCCCTTGCAGGCGTAGGGCAGGTCGAGTCCGGCGCGCAGGACCGCGTCCAGCACGAACTCGCCGTCCGCCACCGTCACCTCGGCGTGCTTGCCGTCGACCACCAGAGACGCCACGCGGCCGGAGGACGCCGCCTGCTCCGCGACCGGCGGCCGCTCCCGCGGCGTCCCCTCGAAGCCGGACACGAAGCGCTCGACGTGGATCGACGCGGGCGGCATCCCGAGCTCGAGCAGCGCCGCCTTAACCTCGTCGCTCATGCCGGCGGGCCCGCAAACGAAGACGTGATCGACCCGCTCGGCCGGGACCACGTGCCGCATCAGCACCAGGACTTTTTCGCGGTCCAGGCGGTCGTTCAGCAGCGGCACGTCCTGCCGCTCCTTCGACAGCACGTGGAACACCGCCAGGCGGTCGAGGAACCGGTCCTTCAGCTCCTCGATCGCCTCGCGGAACAGCATGTCGCCCAGCGTGCGGTTGCCGTAGAACAGGAAGAACCGGCTTTCCGGCTCCATGGTCAGCGTGCCGCGCATGATCGACAGGATCGGCGTGATGCCCGAACCGGCCGCGAACCCGGCATGGATGCGGGCGGATTGCGGCTCCGGCACTAAACCGAAGCGTCCGGTCGGGCTCATCACCTCGAGCACGTCGCCGCGGCGCAGGGCTTGGTTGGCCCAGGTGGAGAACACGCCGTCGCCGACCCGCTTGATCGCCACACGTAGCTCGCCGTCCGCGGGCGCCGAGCAGATCGAGTACGACCGGCGCAGCTCCCGGCCCGCGATGGTCGTGCGCAGCGTCAGGTATTGGCCCGGCGAGAAGCGGTACAGCTCGGCGAGGTCGTCCGGAACGTCGAAGGACAGCGAGATCGCGTCCGCCGTTTCCCGCCTCAGGTCAAACACGCGCAGCCGGTGGAAGCGCGGGACGGACGGGTGTCTCGTCCCGCTCGGACTTGCCGACATGAC
Organism: uncultured Acetobacteraceae bacterium; assembly: GCA_964245705.1. Classification (GTDB taxonomy): domain Bacteria; phylum Pseudomonadota; class Alphaproteobacteria; order Acetobacterales; family Acetobacteraceae; genus Lichenicola. Next base: position 8,753 of record CAXTOD010000035.1, on the reverse strand, counting down.
CGCTGCCTTCCCGGGTTTGCTGGCTGCCTCAATGGCACTTGAAGTAGTCGAACGGTTCCCGGCAGCCGTGGCAGCGCCAAAGCGCCTTGCACGACGTCGAGCCGAAATCCGCGATGAGGCCGGTGTCGCCCGACCCGCAGCGCGGGCAGTCGACCTCGTCCCTGCCGAACAGCGCCCGTCGTCCGCCGCCGACGACCGGGGGTGCCACGCCGTACTCCTTGAGCTTGCGCCGGCCTGCCTCGGTCATCCACGCGGTGGTCCAGGCCGGCGACAGCACGAGGCGGACCTGGGCGTTCCCGATGCCGCTTCTCGCCAGCGCGAGCTCGATCTCCAAGGTGATTATGTCTATGGCGGGGCAGCCAGAATAGGTAGGCGTGATTGCGACCTCGACCTGTCCGTCGCGCACCGTGACGTCATGGAGCACGCCGAGATCATCGATCGACAGCACGGGGATCTCGGGATCGACCACGTCCTGCAGCACCTCGACGACCCGCGCGCGCAGCTCCAGGTTCGCGTCGGCACTCACCAGCGCGCTCCCGGCTGGGACCGCCGCAGGCGCTGCATCTCGGCCAGTAGCGGCCCGAGATGCTCCGAATGACGCCCGCCGCGTCCCCCGCGCTGCATCCACGTCCCCTCCGGGCGCCGCAGCCCGGCCCTGGCGAAGCCGGCATCCACCGCGTCCGACCAGGCGTCGCGGAGGGCGGACGGGTGCACCGCCAGCCGGTCCGCGACGAGGGCATCCTCGGCGTCGTCGGCATCGAAGAGTTCGCCGGTGAAGGGCCAAAGGGCATCGACCGCCCGCTGCGTCCTGGCGAGGCTTTCCTCGGTGCCGTCGCCGAGCCGGATCAGCCACTCGGTGGAGTGACGGAGGTGGTAGGCGCTTTCCTTCTCCGACTTGGTGGCCACCGCCGCCAGCGTCGGGTCGAAGGAGGACATCATCGCGCGCCAGTATGGATCGGCGAAGGCGGAATAGAAGAACTGCCGCGCCATGGTGTGGGCGAAGTTGCGGTTCGGCTGCTCGCACAGCAGCAGGTTCCAGTACTGGCCGGCGTCGCGCAGATACGCGTAGCTGTCCTCGTCATTGGCGCTCCGGCCGGGCTCCCGCGGCTCGACCTCCGCCGCATAGCCATAGAGCGAGCGGGCCTGACCGATCAGGTCGAGGCCGATATTGGCCAGCGCCATGTCCTCTTCCAGCGTCGGCGCGTGGCCGCACCATTCCGACAGCCTGTGGCCGAGGATCAGCGAGTCGTCCGCACGACGCAGCGCGTAAAGGACCAGGGGCGTTTCCGACACCGTGATGCTGGTCGTTGCCATGCTCGCTTCCTCGAAGAACCGCCGGAGGCCGACCCGCCGGCGTGCCGGATCACATGTGTCCGACATCGTCGGGGACCTCATAGAAGGTTGGGTGGCGATACGGCTTCGAGGCGGTCGGCTCGAACATCATCCCCTTGTCCTGCGGATCGGAGGCGACGATCGCGCTGGACGGCACCACCCACAGCGAAAGGCCTTCCCCGCGCCGCGTGAACACGTCGCGCGCCGCCTGGAGCGCCAGAACCGCATCCACGGCGTGCAGCGAGCCCACATGCTTGTGCGCAAGGCCGGTCCGGCTGCGGATGAAAACTTCCCAGAGCGGCACGGTCGGGGTCGGCCTCGTCATCCCCAGCTCCCGCGGCGGACACCGCCCGTCCGATCCCGCATGTGTCCCGATCCCATCAGGCAGTTTGGCGCCGCGACTGCTTGGCGGCGAACGCGGCCGCCGCCGCGCGGACCCATTCCCCGTTCTCGTGCGCAGCGCGACGCGCCTCGATCCGGTCGCGGTTGCACGGTCCGTTGCCGGCCAGGACCTGCCTGAACTCGTCCCAGTCGATCTCGCCATTAGTCCAGCGGCCCGTGGCTTGGTCGAACGCCAGCGCCGGGTCCGGCAGGGTCAGGCCGGGATACTCCGCCTGCGGCACGGTCGCGTCGACGAACTTCTGGCGCAGCGCGTCATTGCTGAAGCGCTTGATCTTCCACCAGGTGGACTGGTCCGAGTGCTGGCTGGCGCTGTCCGGCGGCCCGAACATCATCAGGCACGGCCACCACCAGCGGTTCAGCGCGTCCTGGGCCATCGCCTTCTGCGCGTCGGTGCCGTTGCACAGGGTCATCATGATCTCGAAGCCCTGGCGCTGGTGGAAGCTTTCCTCCTTGCAGACGCGGATCATGGCGCGCGCGTAGGGCTAATAGGAGCAGCAGCAGAGCGGGATCTGGTTCATGATCGCGGCACCATCGACGAGCCAGCCAATCACGCCGATGTCGGCCCACGTCGTGGTGGGATAGTTGAAGATGGAGGAGTACTTCGCCCGACCCTCCATCAGCTGGTCCATCAGCTCCTCGCGCGACGCGTCCAGCGTTTCCGCGGCGGCATACAGGTAAAGGCCGTGGCCGCACTCGTCCTGCACCTTGGCGAGCAGCGCCGCCTTGCGGCGCAGCGACGGCGCCCGGGTGATCCACCCGCCTTCCGGAAGCTGGCCGATGATCTCCGAATGGGCATGCTGGCTGATCTGCCGCACCAGGGTCCTGCCGTAGGCGTCCGGCATCCAGTCGTTCGCCTCGATGCGATCCTCCGCGTCGATCCGCGCCTGGAACCGCTCGGCCTGGTCGGCATCCTCCGTTGCGGGGGCGGCGGGCTTGTCGTTGAGCGCCCGGGTATACATGGGCAGCCTTTGACCGTCGGTCGGCCCAAAGTATTACCATTTTCCGGCCGGTTAAGAAGAACCGGTAACACGACCCCAGCGCGACGGCGCTTCTGGCGACAAGCGGTGGAACAGGGCCGGACCCGGCGGCGGCAGGGGTCCATCCCGATCCAGGCCGTGCGATCCAGCCATCGCTCCGCGGCCGGAAGAACCGCGTGGTAGACCCTGGCGCACAGGTCGTGCGCCTCGTGGCCCGGCCAGCGCTCGGGCAGCAGCGTGTCGGGAAGATGCGGGTCACGCAGCACGACCCGCCGGAACTCGTGGATCAGCAAGGTGCGCGCGACGACCGCCTCGCGCTCCGGCAGCGCCTGACCGGCATCGAGCCACCGGGCCAGCGGCCGGAACACGGTCAGGAAGCGCTCATAGGTCTGCGCGATCCGGTCGAGCGGCCAGTTGCGCGCCACCAGGAGCCGCAGCCCGTCCACCGCACCGTGCAGCGTCAGGAACCGGACCGCCGGATCTCCCGCATCGGATCGGTCCCGCACAAGCCCCGGCTCGGGTCCGAGCCAGGCACCCGGCGACAGCTGGACGAAGCCCTGCTCCCGCATCCGGGTCCGGAAGCGGTCGTCTTCCGGCAGCGTCGAGGCAAGCGCCAGGCGAAGCCTGCTGGCGGTCTCGACATCCGGCCATCCGTAGATCCGCAGCTCGGCCTCCGCAAACGTGGCGCTCCCGCGGTCCGACAGGCGGTAATAGCTGTTGCGGCCGGACCGGGTGCGCACGAGCCAGCCGTCGGCGGTCAGCCGCGACATGGCGGTCCGCACCACGCCGGGGCCGATCGCCATGCCGTCGGTGACCGGCAGGATCGTTCCCAGCCAGACGGACCCGCCACGCGGAACGATGGCATCGCCGAACAGCGTCAGGATGATCGACCAAGTGCGGGACGGCTCGCTCTGCAGGTGGGCAAGGATGGAGCTCAAGGGGTGCTGCATGGAACCGCCCGCGCATGATATGAAAGGCACGACCGTCGACCTCGTTTCGGACGTCCGAGGAGGAGCGGGTCTCGAGCACGACCTCCTGCCAGCGGTCGGCTCCGGCAGCAGCAGGCGCGAGCACACGGTGATAAACAGCCGAGCGACGACCGCCACCATCCGGCGCATCTTCCCGGCTTAACGATCCGGCCTTCTGGAACGGGACAACCGGGCTCGCTCCGTCGACCAGCACGATCAGCCCGGCCTGGTTGGCTTGCACCAGAAGCGCGGTATAGCATCGCGTTCGGCATGTCCGGGAAGGCCGAGCATCGCAAGAACGGCGCCAACTCCACAAGGCGGATCCTGGCGACGGGACAACCGCTGCGCAGGATGGCGCACGGGCGCACCGCCGCGAGGTCCGCTGCCAGACAATCCGCCATTCCGTCCGCGCGCATCTCCTTGCGACCCCATAAGGCCATGGCCTTTCCTCGGCCGAACTCCAGGCGCACTGCAACGCACGAAGCCTGCCAATCGGCTCCGTTTCCACCGCGTCGCGTTGTTCCAGGATGAGCTTTTTCCACAAATTGATCAGCGTCGTTTCGCCGCAGGGTCCGAAGCACCCACACCTGCTCTCGCACGACAGCCATTTCACCGCTGCAGGCATCGCCGCGGCCACTTGGTAAACGGCATTGTTGCGTGGATTGAAAGCTCATGCCATCGTCATCGTAGAGGAACGCAATCCGGCGCTAGAACCTGGGTTTCACGACCCGCTGTATAGGCAGAACCGTTGATGCGCTATCCAGCCGCCGCGTCCGCGCTTCGCGCAGCCGTGATCGTCATCGCCACGTTCTGCACTTTTGCTGCGGCGCCGGTGGTCGCGCAATCGGCGTCACTGCCCGCGTCGCAACGCACGACGATCAGCCTTGGCCAGACGCCCTGGAAGTACCTGTTCGGCGATCCGACCGGCGCCCAGGCGCCCGGCTACTCGGATTCAAGCTGGAAGACCGTCGGCATCCCGTACTCGGCGGATCAGCTCGACACCTTCATCAACGCGGAATCAGGCGGCGGCGACGGGAACCTCAACGGCCCGATCAGCTGGTATCGCAACCACTTCACCCTGAGCCCGGCCAACGCCGGCAGCAAGGTCCTGGTGGAGTTCGAGGGCGCGCATACCGGCGTGCAGGTCTTCATCAACGGGACCCTGCTGCCCGGATCAAGCGCCGTCGCGGCGGACGCGCAGGCCACCCACGTCGTCGGCTTTGTCCCGTTCATCGTCGACCTCACGCCGTACGTGAAGTTCGACGGCTCCGACCAGGTGCTTGCGGTGCGGGCGGCGAAGAACGCCGACTTCTTCGAGCCGCCCGGGTTCTCGCAGGGCTTCCGTTTCGGCCAATCCGATTCCGGCCTGTTCCGGCCGGTCAAGATGTTCATCACCAGCCCTGTGCACATCCCGGAGAACGTTTACTCGAATCTGGGCACCTGGGGCACCTACGTCGCAACCGTGTCGGCCAGCGACAGCCAGGCCGTGATCGAGGTGCAGACCAACGTCCTGAACGAAAGCACGACCCCGCAGCCGATCACGCTGACCACCCAGATCGTCGACGCGTCCGGCAACGTCGTCGCCTCCTCGCAGGGCAGCCAGACCATCGCACCGAATGCCGGACCCGGCCTGCATCCGACGCTGTTCGACCAGCAGATCACGGTGACCAACCCGACGCTCTGGTATCCGAACAACAGCATCTACGGCAAGCCGTACATGTACAAGGTGTTCCACATCGTCAGCGTCAACGGCGTGGTGGTGGACGCGGTGCAAAGTCCGCTCGGCATACGCACCATCACCTGGGACAAGAACTTCCCATACATCAACGGCAAGATGCACTACCTGTGGGGCGCGTCCGGCCGCTACGATTATCCCGGCCTCGGAACGTCCGTGCCGGAAGAGCAGAAGTGGCGCGACCTGCAGCAGCTGGCTGCGGCGGGCGGCAACCTTTGGCGCCCGGGGCATTCCAACGAAAGCGAGGAGTTCGTCAACGCGGCCGACGCGTACGGCATCATGGTGGTCGATCCGAGCGGCGAGGGGGAAGGCGCGTTCAACGCCGCCTGCGGCAGCCCGCCCTGCGACATGCAGACGCTGAAAACCGAGCTGCACCGCGATATGATCATACGCGACCGCAACCACCCGTCGATCCTGGCCTGGGAAGCCGACAACGGCCCGATCGACACCACCTTCGCGCAAAGCCTGAAGCGGCTGTCGCAGCAATGGGACCCGATCAATACGCGGGTGCAGGCGGACCGCACGCCGAACCCCGCGAACGGCGACATCCTCGGCTGCACGCTCGAAGGCTGCGAGGTGTTGACCAAGCAGGAGTACCCGAACAACCCGGCCTGGGGATCGGAGTATTGGGGCACCGGCACCGCGAGGCAGGCCTGGGACTACGAGCTGGCGTTCGCGGCACCGTTCCTGGACAACCTCAGGCAGTCGCGTCAGGCCGGCGCGTTCGGCATCGCGCAATGGTATTTCGCCGACTCGCCCGGCGAGGCGTCGAACTTCGTCGAGGGCGTGACCGAGCCGAACGTCCGCTCGCTCGGCGCCTCGATGACCGACATGAACCGGTTCCCCAAGCTGCTCTACTACGTCTACGAGGCGGCCTGGACGCCGTTCTCGATCAAGCCGGTGGTGCACCTGGCGCACCACTGGAACCGCTCCGGCGCGATCCAGGTCAACGCCTTCAGCAACTGCCCGTCGATCCGGCTGCTGATCAACGGCGTGCCGCAGGGCGACGACCAGGTGCCGAACCCGTGGAGCTCCAACGCCCAGTCCAACCTGTCGCAGAGCACCACGCTGATGCCGTTCCAGGTGCACTGGAACGTCACTTGGCAGGCCGGCACCGTCGCCGCCGAGTGCCTCGACCAGTACGGCAACGTCGCCGCCACCGACATGAAGCAGACCGCGGGACCCGCAGACCACGTCGAGCTCGACATGGTCCCGGACCTGGTCAAGCCGGACGGCACCACCTTCGCGGTCACCGCCAACGGCTCCGACGCCGCCTTCGTGGTCGCCAAGGTGGTGGACGCGAACGGGGTGGTGGTGCCGACGGCGTCGAACAACATCACCTTCTCGGTCAACGGGCCGGCCACCTATGTCGGCGGCTCCGAACAGTACGTCACCGCGAACGAGCCGCTCACCTACCATTCGCCGGGCGATCCGGAGCTGGCGGCCGAGGGCGGGCTGACCAAGATCGCGCTGCGCAGCCAGTTCCAGACCGGAATCGTGACGGTGACCGCGACCTCGCCCGGCCTTGGTACCGGCACCGCCACCTACACCGTTGCGCCGATCCTGGGTACCGCGGTAGCCGCCGGACCGCCCTCGATCATCGTGCCGCCGCAGGCCCAGGCGGTCACCGCCGGGCAGTCGGCGCAGTTCTCCGTCACCGCGTCCGGGGTCGACCCGCTCGGCTTCCAGTGGCTCGCCAACGGCACGCCGATCACCGGCGCCACCTCGTCCAGCTACCAGACCCCGCCCTCCACCGCGGCCCTGAACGGCGTCAGCTACGCGGTGGCGGTGACCGACCCGCGAGGCCGCACTACCACCTCGCCCGCCGCCATCCTGACCGTGGTCGCCGCGGCGGCGCCCCAGATCACCATCCAGCCGCAGTCGCAGACCCTCACCGTGGGCGAGACCGCCTCGTTCAGCGTCTCCGCGACCGGGTCGCCGAACCTCGCCTATCAGTGGTTCCTGAACGGCGCGCCGATCGCCGGCGCCACGGCCGCCAGCTACACCACCGCGGTGCTGCAGGCGGGCGACGACGGCGGCCAGTACAGCGTCGTGGTCAGCAACCCGGTCGGCAGCCTGACCTCCGAGACGGCCCTGCTGAGCGTCGGCGCGGCGGTGCCCCCCGCCATCGCGAAGAACCCGGCCAGCCTCGCCGCGCCGCTGAACCAGCCCGCCACGCTGAGCGTGGTCGCCACCGGTTCCGTGCCGCTGACCTACCAGTGGTTCAAGAACAACGTTGCGATCACCGGCGCCACCGGCGCCAGCCTCACCATCGCCTCGGCGCAGGACATCGACACCGGCAGCTACACGGTGCAGGTCAGCAACGCCGCCGGCAGCGCCACAAGCGCCGCCGCCGTGCTGTCGATCGCGCCGCCCGGCGCCAACCTGGCACTCCGCGCGGCCGCCACCGCCAGCAGCACCCAGGATCCGGTCGGCCTCGCCGCGTCGTTCGCGGTCGACGGCAACCTCGGCACGCGTTGGGCGTCCGCCCAGTCCGAAGCCCAGTCCTGGCTCCAGCTGGATTTCGGCAGCACGCAAAGCGTCGACCGAGTGGTGCTGTACTGGGATCCCGCCTACGCGAAGCAGTACGAGATCGAGTACTCCAGCGACGGTACCAACTTCACCCCGGCCGTGACCAACAACGCCGGCGTGGGCGGCATCGAGACCCTGACCTTTCCTACCGTGCAGGCGCGCTACCTGCGCATGCTGGGCCTAGTGAAGGGCAGCCAGTACGGCTATTCGCTCGACGAGTTCCAAGCCTATGACGTGCCGCAATGCGGCGGCGGGTCGGAGCGCTTCACCGTGGTGGCGGGCAACAACAACCTGGTGCTCGACAACCTGACCGGGCTGACCTGGTCGCGCGCGCCGTACACCCTGACCACGCCCGGGTCGCAGCTGACCCAGCCGCTTGCGGCGTCCTACTGCCGGGGGCTCGGCCTGCGCCTGCCTTCCCTGCCGGAAGCGACCAGCATCAGCGCCTCGGCCGACGCGCAGTGCGCCTTCCCGACCTCTTGGAGCACCTGGACCACCACGCCCTACCCGGGCAACGCTGCCTACGCCTACATTGCCAACTCGTCCGGCCAGACCAGCTTCGCGGTGGCGGACAACTTCCCCGGCAGCGCGCTCTGCACCTCCGGCACCGCGACCCCGCTGCCGGCACCGAGCATCACCCTCGAGCCCGCCAACCAGACCGTGGCCGCGGGCGGCACCGCGACCTTCGGCGTCACCGCGCAGGGCACCGCCCCGCTCACCTACCAGTGGTACGAGAACGGCAGCGCCATCGCCGGGGCGACCAACGCGTCCTACACCACGCCGGCCACCACCCCCGCCGACAGCGGC